>CASEKM010000043.1 GCA_949288405.1 uncultured bacterium
TTGCCCCTCCCGCCCAGGCCCCCTTGTAAAAGGGGGCTGTCGCCGCCGTCAGGCGGTGACTGGGGGATTCCGTTGAGCAAAAAGTTTTCGTTAGTCGGAATCCCTCCACCGCCTTCGGCGGTCATCACCATCCCTTTTGTCCCGTTGGGACATTCCCCCTTAATAAGGGGAATCGTCCCTCCCTTTCACAAGGGAGGCTTTTATACAGCGCCCTTAACTGAATGATATTGCGCTTAGCGACGGATGAGGGGAACGGTTCTGGTTACGAGGGCAGACCCTTTCAACCGTAGGGGCGCACAGTGTGCGCCCGCGGGCCGGCCAGTGTCCGGCCCCTACTCCCTTTGTAGGGCGCGACGACCCGGCGCGCCTTCCCCCGCTCGAGTATGAAAAGGTGCGATTTTTGCCAGGAGGTTGTTCTACAAACCGGGGCGAAACGCAGTTTCGCACAAAGTTCTTTTGCTTACGTTTCTTTCAGGAAAAGTAAGGCGCCCTCACCGGCGGCCCGGCCGGTGGCCCAGGCGATCTGCAGGTTGAAGCCCCCGGTGTAGGCGTCCACGTCGATGAGCTCCCCGGCGAAGAACAGGCCTGCGACCTTTTTCGACTCCATGGTCTTGGGGTCGATCTCCCCGGTCTTGACGCCGCCGGAGGTGACGATGGCCTCGGCGATGGGCCGGGGCCCCCGGATGGGGACGGTCAGCCCCTTGAGGGTCTCCAGCAGGCGGCGGCGCTCCCCGCGGGTCAGGTCGTGGGCCTTCTTGTCCGGCGAGATCCCCGCCAGCTCCAGCACCACCGGGATCATCAGCCGGGGGACCAGGGAGGCGGCCACGTTCTGCAGATCCCGGTTGGCCTGCTCGGTGAGCTCCCGCACCAGGCGGGCGTCCAGCTTCTCCTCGTCCAGGGCGGGCTTCAGGTCGATGACCGCCCGGTACTGGTCCCTCTCATAGTCCCGCAGGTGGGCGCTGGCGCTGAGCACCAGGGGGCCGGACAGGCCGAAGTGGGTGAACAGCAGCTCCCCCTGCTCCTGGAACAGCACCTTGTTCTTCCGGTTCTTCACCTTCAAGACCACATTTTTCAGGGACAGGCCCTGCATTCTGGGACACAGGTCCCCCTCCGTCTCCAGGGGGACCAGGGAGGGCCGGATCTCGGTCACCGTGTGTCCCAGGGCCCGGGCCAGCTCATACCCGTCTCCGGTGGAGCCGGTCCCCGGATAGGAGGCGCCGCCGGTGGCCAGGACCACCGCGCTGCAGGGGTACTCCCCGTGCTCGCCGGCCACACCGGACACGGCGCCGTCCCGGGTGAGGACCCGGGAGACCCGGTCCTCCAGCACCCGCACCCGGCTGCGGCGCAGGGCGTGGGCCAGGGCGTCGATGATGTCCGCCGCCCGGTCCGACTGGGGGAACACCCGGTTCCCCCGCTCTACCTTCAGCGGGACGCCGGCCTGCTGAAAAAAGTCCTCCACCCAGGCCGGCGGAGTGCGCTCCATGGCGCTGTAGAGGAAGCGGCTGTTCCGGGGCGTGTGGTCCAGCACCTCCTGCACGGAGCAGTGGTTGGTCACGTTGCACCGGCCCTTGCCGGTGATATACAACTTCCGGCCCAGCTTCTGGTTGCGCTCCAGCAGGACCACGGAGGCCCCGCGCTCAGCGGCGGTGAGGGCGGCCAGCATGCCGGCCGCCCCTCCGCCTACCACGATCACATCAGCCATACGCGCTCATTCCAGCGTCTTTTCATACACGCCGTACTCCTCCCAGATCTTCTCCAGGCTCTCAAAGGTCTTGGACAGGTCCTCGTTCTTCTTCCGGCTCACCGCCACCAGCAGGGCGTTCACCAGGCTGAGGGGGGCCACCAGGGAGTCCACGAAGGAGGCCATGTCGCTGCGGGCCTTGAGGGTGTACTGGGCAATGGAGGCCAGGGGGGACACCTCGCTGTCGGTGATGGCCACCGTGGTGGCGCCCCGGTCCCGGGCAAAGCTCATGGCCTGGACCGCCCGGCTGGAGTACCGGGGGAAGCTGATGCCGATGACCACGTCCTCCTCCCCCACCCGCAGCAGGCTCTCCAGCACCTCGCTGACGGTGTTGGCGGCGATCATCACCACATTGTCAAAGAGGAGGTTGAAATAGAACCCCATGAAGGTGGCGATGGCCGCCGAGGAGCGCAGGCCGATGATATAGATCCGCTTGGCGTTCACGATGGCGTCCGCGGCCCGGTCGAAGCTCTCCCGGTCGATCTCCTCCAGGGTGAGGCGGATCTTGTCGATATCTGACTGGAGGACCATGTCCAGCACGTCCTGGTCCCCCATGCGGTCGTTGGCCACCTCGATGCGCTGCACCGAGGTGAGCCGGTTCCGGATCATCTTTTGCAGGGAACGCTGCATGCTGGGGTAGCCGTCATACCCCAGCTCCGCGGCAAAGCGGACCACCGTGGACTCGCTCACGTTGACCCGCTTCCCCAGCTTGCTGGCCGTCATAAAGGCGGCCTTGTCATAGGACTCCAAGATATAGTTGGCGATCCGCTTCTGTCCCTTGGAAAAGGTATCCATGTTTTCATGGATCAGAGCCAAAATATCCCGATTCATGTGTTCGATCATCTCCTGACGGAGCCCCCGCGACGGGGCCATTCTTTCCTTCCTGCCCTATGATAACGGTTTCCCGCCAAAAATGCAAGTCAATTTTGCAGGATTTTCACCATTCCTTGCAAAACCGGCTTGCATCTTGGGTTAAATCTATGTAGTTTTCAGGCGGGACCGCCCGGTCACAGGCCGCTCTCCCGCCGCAGCAGGGCCAGCTCCTCCCCGGTCAGCGGCCGCCACCGGCCCGGCTTCAGGCTCCGGTCCAGCCACAGGCCCCCCTCCCGGACGCGCTTGAGCCGCCGCACCTCCAGGCCCGCCTGGGCGCACATGCGCCGCACCTGGCGGTTCTTCCCCTGGCAGATGACCACGGACAGCTGGGTGACCTCCCCGGAGGTCCTCCCCCGCCGCACCCGGGCCGGAGCCAGGGGCTCCCCGTCCAGCTCCATGGGGCCGGAGAGGATGGGCAGGGCCCGATCCACGTCCCCGGCCACCCACACCAGGTACTCCTTCTCCACCTGGTGGCTGGGATGGAGCAGGGCGTGGGTCAGCGCCCCGTCGTCGGTCATCAGCAGCAGCCCCTCCGAGTCCAGGTCCAGCCGCCCCACCGGCCACACCCGGCGGCCGCAGCCGGACACCAGGGCGGCCACCGTCCTTCTGCCCTTCTCGTCGGACAGGGTGGTCACATAGCCCCGGGGCTTGTGGAGCATCAGATAGGTGCGCCCCTCTTCACGGCGAAGGGGCACGCCGTCCACCTCCACCCGGTCCCGGTCCAGGTCGGCACGGTCCCCCAGCTGGGCGGGGCGGCCGTTCACCGTCACCCGCCCGGCGGAGATCCATGCCTCCGCCGTCCGCCGGGAGGCCAGCCCGCAGGCGGAGATCAATTTTTGCAGCCGCTCCTCCATCCGGGCCGCCTCCTCTCTACCGTTCAGTTCCAAAACCACCCCAGCAGCCGCTGGAGCGGGTTCTGGGGCTCCGCCCTGTTCCGGGGCGCAGCCTGGGCGCACACCAGGGGGACCTCCCCCACCGGCGCACCGTCCACAAAGGCCCGCAGCACCCCCACCGCCTCCCCCGCGGCCACCGGGGCGGCTAGGGCGGTCCGGTCCAGGAAGAGCTCCGTCTCCAACACCTCCCCCTCCAGCAGGGGCCAGGCCAGCGTCTCCTGGGCCTGAATTGCTGTAAAGGGGATCAAGCTGTCAACTACCGGGAGGGAGCACACCGCCTCCCCCGCCTGGGCGGCCTGCTCCAGCCGGCAGGAGGCGAAGCCGTAGTCCAGCAGGGCGGCGTGGTCGGCCCAGTCGTCTGGATCGTTGAGGGTGACGGCGATGAGGGTCATCCCCTCCCGCTCTGCGGCGGACACCAGGGTCCGGCCCGCCTTCTCCGTGTAGCCGGTCTTCATGCCCACACAGCCCTCGTACCGCCACAGCAGCTTGTTGTGGTTGGTGAAGGTGCGCCCCTCCAGGGCAATGGAGCGGGTGGACACCATCCGGGCCAGCGTCTCGTGGTCCAGGCAGGCCCGGGCCAGCAGCGCCAGGTCCCGGGCGGAGGAGAAATGCCCCTCCGCGTTCAGGCCGCTGGGGTTGGCGAAGCGGGTGTTCTCCATGCCCAGCGCCTGGGCCTTCCGGTTCATCTCCCCCACAAAGGCCTCCACGCTCCCGCCGCAGAAGCGGGCCACCGCCAGGGCGGCGTCGTTGCCCGAGTTCAGCAGCAGTCCATACAGTAAAGTTTCCAGCTTTACAGATTCGCCCGGCCTCAGGTACAGGGCGGAGCCCTCGGTGCGGGTGTCCTCCTCCAGGATGGTCACCTGCTCGTCCAGGCCGCGGCCCGACTCCAGGGCCACCAGGGCGGTCATCAGCTTGGTGACGCTGGCGATCAGCCGGGGCTGGTCCGCGTTCTGGGCCCAGAGGACCCGGCCGGTGGAGGCCTCCATCAGGACCGCGGAGGAGGCCGAGGTGCTCACCGCCCGGGCCGCCGGCAGCCCCAGGAAAAACAGGGCGGCGGCCAGCGCCGCCCCCAGGAACCGCTTCAAATCCCATCCCTCCCCTTCGGGTTCATGGGATCAGCATACCCGGATGGCCGCCCTTTCTTTCCTGAAACAGCTTGGAAAGTGTTTCCGCCTTACAGGAGCTCATCCTCCTGGGATTTCTTCTCCTGCTGCTTCTCCAGGAAGGCGGTGACCTTGTCCACCACCTCGGGGACGGCCTCGATCACCCGGTCCACCGTGGTGGCCGGTCCGGGGACCACAGGCAGCAGCCTCACGCTCTCCCCCCGGATGATGAGGAAGGCCACCGGCTCCAGCTTGGCCCCGGCGCCGCTGCCCCCGCCGAAGCTGTTCTCCTGCTCCGGCTTCTGGTTCTTGGTGACAAAGTCGCTCCCCCCGCTGGCGATGCCGAAGGACAGGCGGGAGACGGGGATCAGGGTCACCTCCCCCGTCTGGATGGGGGTGCCGATGATGGTGTTGGCGTCCACCATGGTGCGGATCTTCTCCATGGCGGTGCCCATGAGATCATTTAAGGGGTGCTGTTTTTCCATCGTTTATGCCGCCTTTCTCTGCCGCGTCCCCGCGGCCTTTTCTTGTTTTCTTACCTCCAGAAGGATCTTCAGGCACTTGGGCCCGTACCGCAGCCCCAGCCACAGCAGCTGCCCGGCGGTCAGGGACAGGGACGCGCTCCCGTACAGGGCGGGGGCGGTCCGGGTGAAGTCCGCCAACACGCGGACCCGGCCGTCCTGGATGTGGAGGGCCTCCACCGCCGGCTGCCACACGCTCCCCAGCAGGACGCTGACCTGTCCGTACCGCTCCGCCGTCTCCGAGGGATCGGGGGCCCCCACCAGGATCTCCAGGCGCAGGGCGTCCACCTGGAGCCGCCGCCGGAGCTGTCCGGCCCCCTCCAGGGCCACCGGGAGCAGCCGGCGGGCCAGCCGGAAGAGCAGCTCCGGGGAGAGGGCTGCAGTCCCCTTCTCCTCCCCCTTGGCCTTGGCGGGCTTCGCCGCGGGCTCTGCCGTCCGCTTCTTGGTCCGCTCCTTCCGGGGGTAGAGCTGCCACCGCAGCCCCCCCACCCGAAGCCACAGGCCCGCGGACCGGGGGGTGTACTCCCCCCTCACGCCCAGCCTGGTGCGGCCCAGCAGGGCCAGGACCGCCAGCAGGGCCAGAAATACGCCCCAGATCATGGGGTCTCCTCCTCCCCCGGCGCGGGGCGGTCCGCCGGGTCCTCCCCGGCCTCCTCCCGCTGCTTGGCGGCGATGGCCTCCTCCAGCTTCAGGGTCATCTGGTCCCCCTCCTGGGTGCCGCTGGGCAGCTCGGGCAGCTCCTCCAGGGAGCTCAGGCCGAAGGAGCGCAGGAAGGTTTTCGTCGTCCGGTACAAAATAGGCCGGCCGGGCACCGCCAGGCGGCCGCTCTCCTCGATCAGCTCCCGCTCCAGCAGCAGGCCCACGGTGTAGGAGCTGTCCACCCCCCGCACCTGGTCCACATAGGCCCGGGTCACCGGCTGGTAGTAGGCGATGATGGCCAGCACCTCCAAGGCGGGCTGGGACAGCCGGGCGGGCTTCCGGCTCTCCAGGGTTTTCCGCACATAGCCGGCGTACTCCGGGGCGGAGCACAGCTGGTAGCTGGCGTCCAGCCGCAGCAGCCGCAGCCCCCGGCGCTCATAGCTGTACTGGTCCATGAGCCGCTGGGCCACCGCGTCCAGGGTGGGCCGGTCGGTCTCCAGCCCCAGGCACAGCCGCTCCACCCCCACCGGCTCTCCGGCGGCAAAGAGGATGGCCTCCAGGGCCGCCTCCATCTCTTTCAGTTCCATGGGACTCCTCCCTCCCGGTTATTCTATCCCGTCCTCCCGGAAGCTAATCTCCTCCGGCGCGCCCGTTCCGGTGCTGGTGACGGTGCAGTCCTCCGCCGTCCCCGCCAGGCGCAGCCGGTGGGCGCGGCACAGCTCCAGCACCGCCAAAAAGGTGGCCACCACCTCCGAGCGGCTGCGGCTGCCCTGGAACAGGCTGCGGAACCGGGTCACCCCCAGGCGCAGCAGCCGGTTCAGGATCTCCATGGCCTTCTCCGCCACCGGATAGGGCTCCCGGCCCACGATGCCCTGGAAGGCGGACACCGGGGGAGGCAGCTTGTTGTCCGACCGGGCCAGCACCGCCAGCATGGCCTTCTTCAGGTCCTCCCTGGGGTGGACATAGCGGTACTCTCTGTTGGGCTGGAGGGGCTCCGGCTCCTTGGTGAGGAAGTCCCGGCCGTAGGTGTACCGGCTGTCCAGCTGGGGAACCACCTCCTTGATCTTTAGGTAGTTCTCCCCCCGCTGGTGGGCCTCCAGGGTGGCGATGAGCTGCTCCATCTCGCTCATGGCCTCCTCGTCGTGGATGGACAGGAGCATGCGGGTCTTGATATAGATCAGGTGGGAGGCCATGGTGACAAACTCGCTGGCCACCTCCAGGTCCAGCTCCTTGCGCTGGCGCATCCAGTCCAGGTACTGGTCCAAAATCAGGGAGAGCTGGATGTCCTGGATCTCCATTTTATTTTTGCTCAGCAGGTGGAGGATCAGGTCCAGGGGGCCCACAAAGTCCTCCAGGTCCTCGGTCTTGGCCTTGACCACATGCTCCAGATGGTAGATGGGACTGTCCAAATTCACGCCTCCCGGCCTTTGAGATGGTCAAAAGAAGTAGTAGATCAG
The DNA here is from genome assembly GCA_949288405.1 of uncultured bacterium. Taxonomy (GTDB): domain Bacteria; phylum Bacillota; class Clostridia; order Oscillospirales; family Oscillospiraceae; genus Lawsonibacter. The sequence goes on from CASEKM010000043.1 coordinate 7,228, forward strand.
CAGAGAAAAGGGGAACTGGGTGAGGCCGCACATGAGCTGCAACACCCAGGCCATGGCCCGGTACAGGGGCCCGCCGAAGAAGCCCGACCAGGCCAGCAGCACCACCGCCACGATGAGGAAGCGCTCATAGCGCATCACCCACCGGTAGGCCGCCTCCGGCAGGAACATCTCCACCACCCGGGAGCCGTCCAGCGGCGGGATGGGGATGAGGTTGAACAGCCCCAGCCCCACGTTGAGCACCGCCAGCTGGCACAGGAACAGCAGCACATAGGCCGCCGGGCGGCTGGTCAGCCCCAGATGGAGCACCAGGGAGCCCAGGGCCAGGGAGAGCAGGGCCAGCAAAAAGTTGGACAGGGGCCCGGCCAGAGCGGTAATGGCCATCCCCTTCCGCGGCTCCCGGAAATTCCGGGGGTCCACCGGCACCGGCTTGGCCCAGCCCACCCCCACGGCCAGCAGGAGAAACAGGCCGATCCAGTCCACGTGGGACAGGGGGTTCAGGGTCAGCCGCCCGTTGAGCTTGGCGGTGGGGTCCCCCAGCCGGTAGGCCGCCAGTCCGTGGGAGAGCTCGTGGACGGTCAGGCAGATGAGGCAGGCCGCGCCGCTCATCACAAACAGCAGCAGGCTCAGCCAGTCCATGTGGTGTAGTACTCCGGTCAACGCGCCCATAGTCAGCTTCCCCTTTGCGATCTTAACCTAGATCTTTTTATTATACCAAGTTCGCGGGAACTTGACAAGGGCGGGGCCCCCGGGTCCCGCAAAAAACGGGCGCCTGCGGGGACGCCCGTTTCTCCATCACCTATTCCTCCACCGCCGCCCGGTACAGCTCGTTCCGGGACAGGCCCAGCTCCTTGGCGGCCCGCTTCACCGCGTCCCGAAGGGAGAGGTCCTCCTCCTCCTGGAGCGCCCGCACCCGGTCCAGGCCGTCCTCCAGGGTGGCCGGCTCCTCCTCCCGGGGCTCCGCCCCCCGGACCACCAGTACGAACTCCCCCTTGGGGGACTCGGCCTGATAGCGCTCCGCCGCCGCCCCCAGGGTGGTGCGGACGATCTCCTCATGGAGTTTGGTCAGCTCCCGGCACAGGGAGACGGGCCGGTCCGGCCCGAAGACCTCCGCCAGGTCCTTCAGGGTGGCGGGCAGCTTGTGGGGGGCCTCGTAGAAGATCATGGTCCGCTCCTCCTCCCGCAGGGACTCCAGGTGGTGGCAACGGTTCTTCTTGTTCATGGCCAGGAAGCCCTCGAAGGTGAACCGGCCGGTGGGCTGGCCCGAGGCGGCCAGGGCGGTCACCAGGGCGCAGGGCCCGGGAATGGACACCACCTCCACCCCCGCCTGGGCGCACAGGGCCACCAGCTCCTCCCCCGGGTCGGAGACGGCGGGGGTGCCCGCGTCGGTGACCAGGGCGCAGCTCTCCCCCGCCAGCAGCCGCTCCAGAATGGCCGGGCCGCTGGTCTGCATATTGTGGCGGTAGTAGGACACCATGGGCTTTTTGATCCCCAGGTGGTTGAGCAGCTTCACCGACACCCGGGTGTCCTCGGCGGCGATAAAGTCCGCCTGGGCCAGGGCGCCGGCCATCCTCTGGGAGATGTCCCCCAGGTTCCCGATGGGGGTGGGTACCAGATATAATGTTCCAGACATAGTGTTTCTCCCAATTTTTTATCCTGCGGAGCAGTGTTTGAGGGGCTTTTTGATGCAAATACAAACAAGAGGAGCGGCGGATCTTAGGCCGAGATGAAGCTGGCCTGGGACACGGCCCGGCGCGGCGTTTTGGAGACTTTTTGCGGGGAATTTCGCCGCCTGCGGGCGGCGAGTGACTTTGCCCGTGACAAAACGCTTGGGATCGAAATTGACCACATCAAACGCGAAGA
>CASEKM010000044.1 GCA_949288405.1 uncultured bacterium
TCCTCCTCCGCGTCCATCAGGCAGGACCGCAGGCGGTCCACCTCCTCCTGGTACACCGCACGGCCCTTGGGGGTGATGCGGTAGGTGCGTTTGCGGCCGTCCACCTCGGTCTCCTGGATGAGCTTCTCCTCCTGGAATTTTCCCAGAAGGGTGTACAAGGTCCCCGGACCCAGCTTCACCCGGCCCCGGGTCTTGCGCTCCACGAATTCGGTGATCTCCGTGCCGCACATGTCCCGGCGCAGAAAGGACATGAGCACATAAAACATGGGTTCGGTCAGAGGACCGCGGTCCTTTCCACCCATATGAGGCACCTCCTTGCTGTGTAATATCGTGAGTCGATATCGTCTAATGATATTGTAATATCGCCTCTCGATATTGTCAATCAGCTTGAAAAAATCTTAAGAAAATCGGCGGACAGCACAACTTTTTTCGCTGGTTTTTGTAGATGGTGCCCGGGCGGAAAGCATGAAAAAAGCAGCCTCGGAGGAGGCTGCTCTCAGGGGTGAGATCATGACCCGTCCGGCATGGCCAGGCCGTGGAGGAATCCGTCCATCTGGGGGGAGAGGACCTCGCCGCCGATGACGGTGTTTCGGTAGATCATCAGGTTGGCGTGGACGCCCGCTTCGCCGGTGGGGTAGTTGGTGATCTCATAGGTGTACCGCTTCACCCGCTTGCCCGCGTACTTCTCCAGGTCGAAGCCCTGGCCGCTCTGGAGGGAGAGGTAGTCGTCATAGCTCTCGTCCATCTCCTCCGGGATCATCAGCTCCTCCGTGGCCAGGGGCTCCTGGGCCACCTGCCAGCCGTAGCCCTCCAGATAGGCCACCCGGTCCTCATTGGTCTTGACCCCTTTGGGGCTGGGGAGGGAGGAGGTCATGGCGGCCTGGGCGGCGTCCCCTCCAAAATTCAGCGCCAGTGCCGCGCAGCACACCAGCGCGGCGGCAGCCACGCTGAAGGCCAGCTTTCTTCTGGGCAGCCTCGCAGTCACGATCAACACAGCGCATATCTCCTTCCGGTTTGGGTTCTTGCTCTATTCCTATGCGGCGGGGGAGGGGAGTATGCCGGCGCGGCGGACATCAAAAAAATGTTGAAATCCCGGGGGCGGTTTGGTACAATAGACCAACGTGTGAAAAAAAGGACTGGATCTCCAGAGAAATGAGGTGGCGAGATGGCGCTGGAGCGGCTGGACAAGCTCCTGGCCTCCACCGGGCGGTGGTCCCGGCGGGAGGTGAAGGAGCTGGTGCGCCAGGGGAGGGTGCAGGCGGACGGGGTCCCCGTCCGGCGGCCGGAGGACAAGTGCGACCCCGCCGCCGTCTGTGTGACGGTGGACGGCCAGGCGGTGGACTGCGCCCCCTTTGTCTATCTCATGCTCCACAAGCCGGCGGGCCTGCTGTCCGCCACCGAGGACCGCAGGCAGCGGACGGTGCTGGACCTGCTGCCGGAGCATCTGCGCCGCCGGGGGCTGTTCCCGGTGGGGCGGCTGGACAAGGACACGGAGGGGCTGCTGCTGCTCACCGACGACGGCCCCCTGGGCCACGAGCTGCTGTCCCCCAAGAAGCACGTGGACAAGGTGTACTACGCCCGGGTGGACGGGACCGTGGACCGGGAGGACGCGGAGGCCCTGGCCGGGGGGATGAGCCTGGGGGACGGCCTGCGCTGCCTGCCCGCCGGGTTGGAGCCCCTGGGGGACGGGTCGGAGTGCCTGGTCACCCTGCGGGAGGGCAAGTACCACCAGGTGAAGCGGATGCTGGCCGCCCGGGGCAAGCCGGTGCGCTACCTGAAGCGCCTGTCCATGGGCCCCCTGCGGCTGGACCCGGAGCTGGCCCCCGGGGAGTGGCGCCCCCTCACGCCGGAGGAGGTGGCGGCTCTGCGAAGGGGACAGGGAGAACTCCTGTGAGGTTTTGGTTGTTTTTCACAAAAAAATTGGCAAACCCTCTTGCCAAACCGGGGGGGAAGCCGTTATAATGTCAATAGTTGTTTTACGAGATTTACTTGGGAGGGATCCATGTGTCCAGCAGGATGTTTCAGGGAGTGGTGCTCCAGATGAAAGACAGCGTCGACCGCACTGTGGGTGTGATCGATGCGGACGGGATCGTGGTGGCGTGCAGTGAACTGACCTGCATTGGGGAGCATTGGCCCGGTGCGGTGACCGCCGTAAATGCTGCGGACCACGCGGCTGCCCACTTTGAGGGGAAGACCTTCAAGCCCTTGGCGGGCTGGGGGGCACAGTTTGACTATGCCGCCTTTATCCAGGGGGAGGATGAGACGGCCGGCTCCCTGTGCGCCATGGCGGTGGTGGCCTTCAACGGGGCCAAGGCCTACTACGAGGAGAAGCACGACAAGGCCACCTTTGTGAAAAATATCATCTCCGACAATATTCTCCTGGGCGACATCTACACCCAGGCCAAGGAGCTCCACTTTGTCTCCGAGGCGCCCCGGGCCGCCTTCCTGGTGCGGCAGCTGGGCCCCGCCGACGTAAGCACCATCGATGTGATCCAGAATCTGTTCCCGGACAAGCAGACCGACTTCGTCATCTCCATCAACGAGACCGACGTGGCCCTGATCAAGCAGCTGCCCGAGGGGGCGGACGCCCGGGAGCTGCAGCGCATCGCCAAGCAGATCGCCACCGCCGTCACCCAGGAGCTGGGCATCAAGGTGGTCATCGGCATCGGCACCGTGGTCACCCACATCCGGGACCTGGCCCGGGCCTACAAGGAGGCCGGCGTGGCCATCGACGTGGGCAAGGTGTTCGACACGGAGAAGACCGTCATCAACTATGAGAACCTGGGCATCGGGCGTCTGATCTACCAGCTGCCCACCATCCTGTGCCAGATGTTCCTCCAGGAGGTCTTTAAGAAGAACCCCATCGACGCCCTGGACCAGGAGACCCTGCTCACCATCAACAAGTTCTTCGAGAACAACCTGAACGTGTCCGAGACCGCCCGGAAGCTGTTCGTCCACCGGAACACCCTGGTGTACCGCCTGGAGAAGATCAAAAAGCTCACCGGCCTGGACCTGCGGGAGTTCGACGACGCCATCACCTTCAAGGTGGCCCTGATGGTCAAGAAGTACCTGATCTCCCGGGGCATCGAGTCCTGACAATTCTACAGAGCGCAAAGGGAGCCTCTGTTCGCCAGAAGGCGGACAGAGGCCCTTTTTGTCGGGGAAGTTCTGCTTCGATCCGTTCCGACGGCTCGGCCAACTCAGGCGCAGTCTGAAAACTGCACCAGCGGCAAATTTTTAATCACCAGGGCCCCAGTGGGCCCGGATTAAACCGCACCCAAGCACTCCTGGTTTTGCGCGCCGGAAGGGTTTTGATCCAATTCAGGAGAGTCCCCCGTAAACGGGGTCCGGGGGACGCGAATATGGGCGCGGAGTGCCCATCCTGAGCGTCTCCCCGGTGGCGTTTTGGTTACTTTGCCGCCATGGGCAAAGTAACCCGCCGCCCGCAGGCGGCGGAACCCCCACGCGCCCCTAAAAAGGTGACATAAAACCGAAATTTGCCATTGACAAAGAAAGGTTACGGGTGTAGCCTAATAAGGCACAGAATTTCCCGGGGAATTTTCCCCATTCACATAACGGGAGTCTCCATTCTTTCCTGTGTTTCCTCCCCCTGCGGGGCGGGACACAAAATCGACTTTGGAATAACGGGATCGCGAGGACTATCTTACATGATACGCTTTATCGACGTCTATAAAGAGTACGACAACGGTACGAAGGCCCTGAAGGGCATCAATCTGCGCATTGATGACGGGGAGTTCGTCTTTCTGGTGGGGCCGTCCGGGTCGGGCAAGTCCACCATCATCAAGCTGATCACCGGCGAGATCGCCCTGACCGAGGGCAAGCTGATGGTCAACGGCTACAGCATGAACAACATCAGCCCCCGGCAGGTGCCCCTGATGCGCCGCACCCTGGGCATCATCTTCCAGGACTTCCGCCTCATCGACAAGAAGACGGTGTACGAGAACCTGTCCTTTGTGATGAAGTCCATCGGCGCCTCCACCCGGGACCTGAAGCGGCGCATCCCCTATGTGCTGCAGCTGGTGGGCCTGGATCAGAAGGCGGACCGGTATCCGGGGGAGCTCTCCGGCGGCGAGCAGCAGCGGGTGGCCATCGCCCGGGCCCTGGTGAACAACCCCAACATGATCATCGCCGACGAGCCCACCGGGAATCTGGACCCCCACCGCTCTCTGGAGATCATGATGCTGCTGGAGCGGATCAACGACCTGGGCACCACCGTGCTGGTGGTCACCCACGAAAAGAACCTGGTGAACCGGTTCAGCAAGCGGGTGGTGGCCATCGAGGACGGCCGCATCATCAACGACGAGACAGGCGGGTACTACAATGGCGAAAAGGTTTGATTTCAAGTATTACTGCAGCGAGGGCTTCCACTCCATCTTCACCCACGGCTTCATGTCCTTCGCCGCCGTGTGTATGATCGTGGCCTGTCTGCTGATCATGGGCTCCTTCTCCCTGGTGGCGGTGAACCTGAACCACATGCTGGGGGACCTGGAGGACGAAAACCTGTTTTTGGCCTATATTGATGAGACCTACACCGAGGAACAGGCCCGTGCCCTCCAGCCGGAGATCGAGGCGGTGCCCAATGTGTCCGTGGTCACCTTTGTCACCAAGGCGGAGGCCATGGACGACTACCGGGCGGGCCGGGAGGACAACCCCCTGCTGGCCGACCTGCCCGACGAGGTGCTGCGGGACCGCTTTGAGATCCACGTGGACGACATTGAGCTTATGGGAGAAACGGTGGATCAGGTGGAACAGATCACCGGCGTGGCCGACACCCGGGCGGAGATGGAGATCGCCCAGGGCTTTGTCATGGTGCGGAACATCGCTGCCGGCGTGGCCGTTGTGCTGGTCTCCATGCTGGCGGTGGTCTCCCTGTTCATCATCGCCAACACCATCAAGCTGGCCACCTTCTACCGCCGGGAGGAGATCGCCATTATGAAGATGTGCGGCGCCACCAACGCCTTCATCCGCTGGCCCTTCATCGTGGAGGGCATGCTGCTGGGCCTGGCCGGCGCGCTGGCAGCCTTCTTCCTCCAGTGGGGCATCTATGAGCTGGTGGAGCGGGCGGTGATCCAGTCCAACGGCCTGTCCCTGCTGGTGGTGCTGCCCTTCCTGTCCCTGGCCCCCCAGTTCCTGCTGGTGTTCATCGCGGCAGGCCTGCTCATCGGCGTGGTGGGCTCGGTGCTGGCCATTCGGAAGTTTTTGCAGGTGTAAATCCCCAGGGGCGGCCTTCGGCCGCCGGCAGATGCGTTGGCATATTTGGTTTTGGGCGGGGGCTTGCCCCCGCCGCCGGGAAGGAGCGCAAGACATGAGACCCAGAAAACAGAGAATTATCATGGGCATTTTGGCAATCGTGATGGTGATTGCTCTGGTGCTCCCCATGCTGGGGACCCTGTGGATGCAGTGAGGTGGCCGGCATGAGACAGTGGTGGAGCGAGCACGGAAAGAAGTGGGCCATGAGGCTGGGCGCCCTGGCCCTGGCGGCGGCCCTGACCGTTCCGGTGCTGCCGGAGGCGGTGGTCCTTCCCGCCTCCGCCGTCACCCAGGCGGAGATCGACGCCATGCGGGAGGAGGCCAACGACCTCAAGGAGCAGCAGGAGAAGATCCAGGCCCAGCTGGACGCCCTGGCGGACGACCAGGCGGACGCCATGTCCCGAAAGACCCTGCTGGAGCAGCAGATCAACGCCACCCAGGCGGAGATCAATACCATCGCCGCCCAGATCTCCAAGTACGACGAGCTCATCGCCCAGAAGCAGGTGGAGCTGACCCAGGCGCAGGAGGAGGAGCAGGCCCAGTATGAGCTGTTCTGTGAGCGGGTGCGGTACATGGAGGAGCAGGGGGAGGTGTCCTACTGGTCCATCCTGTTCTCCTCCAAGGATTTTGCGGACCTGCTGGACAACGCCATGATGGTGGAGGAGATCATGGACTATGACAACCAGGTCATGGACCAGCTCATCGCCCTGCGGGAGCAGATCGAGGAGGACAAGGCGGAGCTGGAGACGGCCCGCCAGGAGCAGCAGGCCGCCAAAGACGAGCAGGAGGCCGCCAACGCCAAGCTGAAGAGCCAGCGCTCGGAGGTGGACGCCCTCATCAATCAGCTGGCCGCTCAGGAGAAGGATCTGGAGGCGGAGGAGGCCAAGCTCCAGGCCGCCGCCAACGCCGCCGACGCGGAGATCGCCGCCGCCGAGCGGGCCCTGGCCGCCCAGATCAACAATGTGCCCAGCGAGTCCGGCTTCCTCTGGCCGCTGCCCGGGTACTACAACCTGTCCTCCCTGTTTGCCGGACGGCGGCATCCCATCACCGGCAAGCTCCACCACCACACGGGTATCGACATCCCCGCTCCGGCCTGGACCCACATCCTGGCCGCCAAGAGCGGCGTGGTGACCACCTCCACCTACAACAGCTCCTACGGCAACTATGTGGTGGTCAGCCACAGCGACGGCACCTCCACCCTGTACGCCCACATGGTGCAGCGGAACTGCTCCAAGGGGGATACGGTGTCCCAGGGCCAGACCATCGGCTATGTGGGGACCACCGGTTCCTCCACCGGCAACCACCTGCACCTGGAGGTCCGGGTGAACAACGTGCGCCAGGACCCGGTGAACTACTTCAGCGTGGCCCTGTATGCCGGCGGCGCCCGGGTGAACTGAAGCCGCTCATATCGAAGAGGACCGAAAAGGCCGCCGGCAGTGCCGGCGGCCTTTTTCCGCATCCGGGGCAGGGGAGGGGGGAGAAGCGCTTCTACCTGCGTCAAGGGGCGAGAATAACTTGTATGGGCATCCGCGCCCTTCCCTCTGCGGCGGGACCCCAGGAGGGCAAGAAAAATGCCGCCCATACGGGCGGCATTTTTGGCATGTGTCTGGAAAAATCAGCGCTTGCTGAACTGGGGCGCGCGACGGGCGGCCTTGAGGCCGTACTTTTTACAGTCTGTCGTCTGAAACCCTTGAAAACACTAGCTTTTTTCGCTCGCCGCACAAAAATAACCTCAACTGTAACCTCAAAAATCGGGATATTTCTTGCGGCATACGGTTGTCTCACGGCTGGTCTGTCCGGGGAGATTTCATTATTATGAATAGATATACCGAGGCCATAATTAGGTGGACAGACTGTATATTTATTGAAAACCCCTCCTTATAACATGGCGGTGAAGTCCGACATGGCCTCCGAGATCTTCAGCTGCTGGGGGCACACCGCCTCACAGCTGCGGCAGCCAATACATGCGTTGGGCTGCTTGTCCGCCGGGATGGCAGAGAGGGCCATGGGGGCGATAAAACCACCGCCGGTGAATCGATGTTCGTTGTACAGCGCCAGGAGATGGGGAATGTCCAACCCCTGCGGGTAGTGGCTGGTGCAGTACCGGCATGCGGTGCAGGACAGGGCTTTGGGGTTGGCCATTTCCACTCCTACAATACATCTTGGGCAGTTGAAGAATACAGCCTCATCGGTAAATGGCCGATCGGCAAACCCGGATGCATAGTATGCCAAACTAAAATCACAAAGGCCTTGTATCTTGCGAAGAGAATGTGCCCGGTAAATGGAAGTCATTTGCCGGGCACACTTAATTTCAGCAAAAATCAGAAGTCAAAGTCATCCGGATCATAGCCGGAATCTTCGAGAAACTCATTTCTCTCTTCTTCATCCATCAGTTCCAATTCATCGAAATCCAGGTCCTCAATCCGAGAGGCACCGCCAAAGTCCTGCGGACCAGAGGAGCAGCCTTTGCTGCCGGGATTGCTCTGGTTCATAATCTGAATTCCGATCAATTCCTCAAGGGGAGTCGTTTTTTCATCAAAATTGAAATCAAAAAGGTTGCCGAATAAGCCCATGATACTCTCCTTGTATTATAGAGTAGTATTGGAAGAGTGTCCCGGCGCCAAACAGATTGCCGCAGCTCATTTGACAAGACTGAAAACACTGCTCGAAACCGCCTCTAAAGGCCACTATAAACGGGACATAGCTCTTGAAATTCGAGATGCCGCCAGAAGCTCTGTTGGCTCCAGGATGCCCGCCAAGTCGCTTGAACTGCAGCACACCATCCGGCTCATCCGAGAACTGAACAGCGAAATCGCTGAAATTGAAGAGCAGATTCAAGCCATTATGGATGAGCTTAATTCTCCCATCATCACTATCCCAGGGATTGGATTCCGAATGGCCGCCATGATTTTTGCTGAGGTTGGTGACTTCGCCCGTTTTGATTCCCCGGACAAATTATTGGCTTATGCCGGGATGTCGCCATCCACTTACCAGTCTGGGCAGCTCAAGAATTGTTATCCACACATGGAAAAGCGTGGCTCTCGATACCTACGCTACGCTCTTTATAACGCAACCAAGTATGTCTGCCACTGGGACCCGACCTTTGCCGCCTATCTTGCTAAGAAGCGTACGGAGGGCAAACACTACAATGTCGCGCTTTCTCATGCCACCAAAAAGTTGGTTCGTCTAATATTTTCCATAGAGAAATCCGGGCAGCCATATTGCGCAGCGGCTTGAGTGCAACTACTTGAATAGCCAGCAGAGGTCCGACAAGACCTCAGCTTTGCTATACCCTTTTTGAACCATCTCCCTTTCACCACAGCTATTCATTTTGTGGTTGACTTCTAATAGTTAATCTTTCTGAGAAGATAAATTCGTTTGTCAGCCCATATCGGCGGCAAGAGCCTGGTCGATGAGCTTTTGCAGCGTCTCCGCCTGCTTCTTTTCCGTGATGGCGCCTACGATGGGGTCACCCACGATATTGCCGTTGCGGTCAACCACATAGGTGGTGGGGTAGGCAAAAATGTTTGTAGTGAACTTTCCCGCCTCGCCGTCGGAAGCGAAATACACATTCTGGTAGGTCACGCCCTTCTTGGCCAGTACATCTTTTGCTTCGGAAATTGCCGCTTCATCGCCATCCAATGTGAAGGTGTTGACACCGATGAGTGCGCCGCCCTTCTTCGCAAGCTCCTTGTTCAGTGCGTCCAGCTCGGAAAGCTCGCCCACGCAGGGATTGCAGGTGGTGAACCAGAAATTCACCACGGTGACGGCGTTG
>CASEKM010000045.1 GCA_949288405.1 uncultured bacterium
CCGCCAGGAGGGAGTACTCCATGGCCTCAGTCAAATCGGCATACCGGGCGCTGTCCTGAAACCTGGCGTGGAGGGCGGCCTCCACCGCGCTCTGGTCCTGTTTCAGCTGCGTCTCAAACTGTTCCCAGTCCATCTCGGTCACTCCTCCCCCAAAAACCACCCACCAAAACAGAAAACAAACCCAAGAAAGGATGTGGCCCCATGCCCACCAAGAAAAAACTGACCTTTGAACAGTCCATGGCCCGCCTGGAGGAGATCGTGGGCCTGCTGGAGAAGGGGGACGCCCCCCTGGAGCAGGCCATGGCCCTCTTTGAGGAGGGGGCGGGCATCCTCCGCATCTGCACCCAGCAGCTGGACGCGGCGGAGCAGAAGGTGAAGCTGCTCACCGCCGGCCCCGACGGGCAGCCCCGGGAGGAGCCGTTCCAGGAGGAGGGCGCGCAATGAACTGGGAAGCGTTTCAGCAGCGGCTGAGGGAGGACCAGGAGCGAGTCGAGGCCGCCCTGGAGCGCCGCTTTCAGGACAGCGCCCGATACGCCGACCTGACGGAGGCCATGGAGTACTCCCTGCTGGCGGGGGGCAAGCGCATCCGCCCGGTGCTCACCCTGGAGTGCTGCCGCCTGTGCGGCGGGGAGCCGGAGGCCGCCCTGCCCTTCGCCTGCGGGGTGGAGATGGTGCACACCTACTCCCTGATCCACGACGACCTGCCCGCCATGGACGACGACGACCTGCGCCGGGGCCGCCCCACCAACCACAAGGTGTACGGGGAGGCCACCGCCATCCTGGCGGGGGACGGCCTGCTCACCGCCGCCTTTGAGACGCTGGCCGGCGCCAGGCTCCCCGCGGAGCGGGTGGCGGAGGCGGTGTGCTGTCTGGCCCGGGAGGCCGGGCCGGAGGGCATGGTGGGCGGACAGGCTCTGGACATGGCTGGAGAGGGGCGGGCCCTCACCCGGAAGGAGCTGGAGCTGCTCCAGAGCCTGAAGACGGGCGCCCTCATCTCCGCGGCGGCGGAGCTGGGGTGCATCGCCGCCGGAGGGACGGCGGAGCAGCGGGCGGCGGTGCGGACCTATGCCCAGTGCCTGGGCCGGGCCTTCCAGATCCAGGACGACATCCTGGACGTTACCGGGACGGCGGCGGAGCTGGGCAAGCCCGTGCCTTCCAGATCCAGGACGACATCCTGGACGTTACCGGGACGGCGGCGGAGCTGGGCAAGCCCGTGGGCTCCGACCGGACCAACGAGAAGAGCACCTTTGTCACCGCGCTGGGGCTGGAGGAGAGCCACGCCCTGGTGCGGGCCTTCACCAGCCAGGCGGAGGCGGCCCTGGAAGGCTTTGACAGCCCGGAGTTTCTGGTCCAGCTGGCTCGAACCCTGGCGCAGCGGAGCAAGTAGGAGCAATCGGAGTCGAGAGCGAAGCAGGAGGTGCGCGGATATGGATCATACCGGCTTTTTGACAGGAAATCTCACCTTGGATCTGGCCATCTTTGCCTGGTTCGTGGCTCAGGTGTTAAAGACGCTCATCAATTTGGTAAAGAAGCGCAGCCTGGATCTGAAGCGGATGCTGGGCAGCGGCGATATGCCCTCCTCCCACTCCGCCTTCATCTGCGCCGCGTCGGCCTCCATCGGGCAGATCTGCGGCTGGCGGGACCCCCTGTTCTCCCTGTCCGCCGCTGTGGCCCTGGTGGTGATGTACGACGCCTGCAACGTGCGCCGGGCGGCGGGGGAGCAGGCCAAGGTGCTCAACTATGTGCGGGAGCACTGGGCGGACCTGCCGGAGGAGTTTCAGGGGAAGAAGCTCAACGAGCACCTGGGGCACACCCTGCCCCAGGTGGTGATGGGGGCCCTGCTGGGGACCGCCATCGGGCTGGTGGGTCCGATGATCTGGTGAGCGGGCATTTTGCGGGATGTGAGGGATTTTTTTGCAGGAACAGATGGAGAAGAGAGCGCGCCGCCCGCTCCTGGCCGGGCTGAGCGACCAGGAGGCGGCCGCGCTGTGCGGACAGCTGCGGGAGGAGCTCATCGCAGACGTGTCCCAGACCGGCGGGCACCTGGCCTCTAACCTGGGCGCGGTGGAGCTGACGGTGGCCATCCACCGGGTGTTTGACACCAGCCGGGACCGGCTGGTGTTCGATGTGGGCCACCAGTGCTATATCCACAAAATGCTCACCGGCCGCCGGGAGCAGATGTCCACCCTGCGGCAGTACGGGGGGATCGCGGGCTTTCCCAAGCCCGGCGAGAGCGTCCATGACGCCTTTATCGCCGGGCACGCCTCCAACTCGGTGGCCGTGGCCCTGGGCATGGCCCAGGCCCGGGACGCCCTGGGGGAGGACTACCAGGTGATGGCCCTCATCGGGGACGGCGCCCTCACCGGAGGACTGGCCTACGAGGGGCTGTCCAACGCCGGACAGTGCGGACGGCAGCTGCTGGTCATCCTCAACGACAACGGCATGTCCATCGCCCAGAACGTGGGGGCGGTGGCCCAGCACCTGGCCAGCCAGCGGCTCAAGCCCCAGTATCTCAGTTTCAAGCAGGGATACCGGCGGGTGATGGGCTCCTGCTGGCTGGGACGGAAGATCTACCGGGTGACCCACAGCCTGAAAAAGGCACTGAAGCAGAGCATCCTCCCGTGCAGCATGTTTGAAAACATGGGGTTCACCTACCTGGGGCCGGTGGACGGCCACGACCTGCCCTATCTCACCAAGATCCTCCGCTACGCCGCCAGCCTGCGGGAGCCGGTGCTCCTCCATGTGCGCACGGTGAAGGGAAAGGGCTATGCCCCGGCGGAGGAGAACCCGGACGCCTTCCACGGCGTCTCCCCCTTTGTCCCGGAGACCGGGGCCCCCAGAAAACCGGCGGGAGAGAATTTTTCCGCCGTCTTTGGGCGGACCATGCTGCGGCTGGCCCGGGAGGACGGACGCATCTGTACCCTCACCGCCGCCATGGAGGGGGGGACCGGCCTGGAGGGCTTTGCCAAGGCCTACCCCAACCGGTTCTTTGACGTGGGCATCGCCGAGGGCTGCGCCGTCTCCATGGCCGCCGGCATGGCCAAGCAGGGGGCGGTGCCCGTATTCGCGGTGTACTCCACCTTTTTGCAGCGCAGCTACGACATGCTCCTCCACGACATGGCCATCGACCGCCTCCATGTGGTGCTGGCGGTGGACCGGGCCGGCCTGGTGGGAGAGGACGGAGAGACTCACCACGGGGTATTCGACGTGGCCTATCTGGACAGCATCCCTGGCATCACCGTCTACGCTCCGTCCAGCTTCGCGGAGCTGGACCGGATGCTGGAGGAGGCGGTGTGCCGGGTCTCCGGGCCTGTGGCGGTGCGCTACCCCAGGGGCGGCCAGGGGGAGTTCCGGGGGGACTCGGGGGCGGAGCCGGTGGTGATCCTCCGTGCCGGAACTGACATTACGCTGGCGGGCTACGGCACGGAGATCAACGAACTGCTGGGGGCGGCCGACCGGCTGGCCCAGGCGGGAATCCAGGCCGAAGTCGTCAAGTGGAATATCATTACCCCCCTTGACACATCTGCTGTTTTGAAGTCTGTCCGCAGGACCGGCCATCTCCTGGTGGCCGAGGAGTGCGTGGAACAGGGGAGTGTGGGCGTGCGGACGCTGGCCGCTCTGGAGGCGGCGGGCGTCCAGGCCCGGACCGCCCTGGTCAGCTGCGGACGGGGCTATGTGACCCACGGGGCGGTGGATCTGCTGAAAAAAAGTTTGGGCCTGGACCGGGACAGCCTGTTCCGCCGGGCCATGGAGGTGCTGGGCCGTGAGCAGTAAAAAGAGGCTGGATGTGGCCATGGTGGAGCGGGGGCTCGCGGAGAGCCGCCAGAAGGCCCAGGCCGTCATTATGGCGGGACAGGTCTATGTGAACGGACAGAAGGTGGACAAGGCGGGCGCCCCTGTGGCGGAGGACGCGGCCATTGAGGTCCGGGGCAAGACCCTGGCCTATGTGAGCCGGGGGGGCCTGAAGCTGGAGAAGGCCATGGAGCTGTGGCCCATCCGGCTGGAGGGGGCGGTGTGCGCCGACATCGGGGCCTCCACCGGCGGCTTCACCGACTGCATGCTCCAGAACGGGGCAGAGAAGGTGTACGCGGTGGATGTGGGCTACAACCAGCTGGACTACCGCCTGCGCACCCACCCCAAGGTGGTGTGCATGGAGCGCACCAACGCCCGCTACCTCACCCGGGAGCAGATCCCGGAGCCCCTGGACTTCTTCTCGGTGGACGTGTCCTTCATCTCCCTGAACCTGATCTTCCCGGCGGTGCGACCCCTGATGAGGGAGGGGGGCGAGGGGGTCTGTCTCATCAAGCCCCAGTTCGAGGCCGGCAAGGACAAGGTGGGCAAGAAGGGCGTGGTCCGGGACCCGGCGGTCCATCTGGAGGTGCTGGAGCACTTTTTGGAGCACGCGGACCGGGCGGGCTTTCAGGTGAGGGACCTGACCTTCTCCCCCATCCGGGGCCCAGAGGGGAATATCGAGTATCTGGGCTATCTGTCCGCCGGGGCGGGACCCGCCTACGGGGGAGATCTGAGGGCCCTGGTGGAGGCATCCCACCAGCAGCTGGACGGGGGGGACGGCGCATGAGGATCATTCTGAGCTCCAACCCCTACCGGGACAAGGGGCTGCGCACCGCCCTGGAGGCAGACCGGATCCTGAGAAAGGCGGGGGCGGAGACGGTGCTGTGCCTCCCCTTCGTGCCCAAGAAGGGGGACCGGCTGGACCTGCCCCGGAACCTGATCCTCCATCAGCTGGAGGAGGAGCTGCCACGGGCCGACCTGTTGGTGTGCTTCGGGGGGGATGGGACCATCCTCCACGCCGCCCGGGACGCCACCCTCCACGGGGTGCCCATCCTGGGGGTGAACATGGGCAGCGTGGGCTTTATGGCCGAGCTGGAGCGCACCGAGCTGTCCCTGCTGGTCCCCCTGGCCCAGGGGCACTTTATCACCGAGGAGCGGATGATGCTGGACGTGCAGGTGTTCCGGGGCGGGCGGCAGATCAGCCAGGATCTGGCCCTGAACGACGCGGTGTTCTCCAAGGGCTCCATGGCCCGGGTGGCCGAGGTGGAGGTGTGGGCCGACCAGACCCTGGTGCAGCGGGTGATGGGGGACGGGGTGATCGTGGCCACCCCCACCGGCTCCACCGCCTACTCCATGTCCGCCGGAGGGCCCATTGTGGAGCCCTCCTCCCAGTGCCTGGTGATCACCCCGGTGTGCGCCCACCAGCTGGCCGCCCGCTCCCTGGTGCTGGAGCCCACCCGCCGGGTGACGGTGCAGCTGCCCCGGGGGAACCGGAAGCACCTGTTTCTGTCGGTGGACGGAGGCAAGGCCGTCCGCCTGACCGGCGGGGAGCGGGTGGAGATCACCCGCTCGGACCACAAGACCCGGCTGGTACAGCTGGCCGGACGGAGCTTTTATCAGATCATCAATCAGAAGTTAGGAGGGTATGCCCCATGAAGCGTGCGCGTCAGGCGGAGATCATGAATATCATCCAGACGGTGGATGTGGAGACCCAGGAGCAGCTGCTGGACGAGCTGAAGGCCCGGGGCTACTCCGCCACCCAGGCCACCATCTCCCGGGACATCAAGGAGCTGCGGCTGGTGAAGGAGCTCTCCGGCGGCGGCTACCGCTACGCCTCCTCCGAGCGGAAGGGGCTGGCGGACTCGGAGGTGCGGCTGCGGAACATCTTCAAAGAGGGGGTCACCTCGGTGGACCTGGCCCAGAACATCGTGGTGGTGCGCACCATGCCCGGCCTGGCCTCGGCGGCCTGCTCCGCCCTGGACAGCATGGAGATCCCCGGCATGGTGGGCAGCCTGGCGGGAGACGACACCGGTATCCTGATCATGCGGGACAACGACGCGGCGGAGCGCTTCAACCAGGAGGTCCACAAGCTCTTAAAGTGACCGGGAGAGAGGAGGAGTACAGCGGTGCTTTCCCTGCTTCACATTGAGAACATCGCCCTGATCCAGTCGGCGGACATCCGGTTCGAGCCCGGTTTCAACGTGCTCACCGGCGAGACCGGCGCGGGCAAATCCATCATCATCGACTCCATCGGGGCGGTGCTGGGGGAGCGGACCAGCCGGGAGCTCATCCGCACCGGAGCCAAATCCGCTTTGGTGACGGCGGTGTTCACCCAGGTGCCCCCCCTGCCCTGGCTGGAGGAGAACGGCTTTCCCACCGGGGAGGAGGAGCTGCTCCTCCAGCGGGAGCTCCAGGGGGACGGGCGCAACGTGTGCCGCATCGGCGGGCGGCTGGTGACGGTGGCCCAGCTACGGGAGCTGGGGCGGCAGCTGCTGAACATCCACGGCCAGCACGACGGCCAGCAGCTGCTGGAGCCGGCCAGCCACCTGGGCTACCTGGATCAGTTCGGCGCTTGCCGGCCCCTGCTGGAGTCCTACCGGGAGGCCTACCGCAAGTGGCATGACATCCGCCGGGAGATGGACAAGCTCCAGATGGACGAGGCGGAGCGCTCCCGCCGGGTGGATACCCTGAACTACCAGATCCAGGAGCTGGAGCGGGCCCAGCTGAGGCCCGGAGAGGACGAGGAGCTGGAGGCCCGGCGGACGCTGCTGCGCAGTGCGGGCAAGCTCATGGAGGCGGTGCAGGGCGCCGAGTTTGCCCTGTCCGGGGATGAGGACCGGGACGGGGCCTGCTCCCTCATCGCCCAGGCGGAGGACAGCGTCCGGGGCGTCTCCGATGTGAGCCCGGAGCTGGAGGAGCTGGGAGAGCGGCTCACCGCCCTGCGGTGCGCCGCCGACGACGCGGCGGACACCCTCCGGGAGCTGGGCCGCGCCTTTGAGTTCTCCCCCGGAGAGCTGGACCAGGTGGAGGAGCGGCTGGACCAGCTCTACCGCCTGCGGAAGAAGTACGGCCCCACAGTGGAGGAGATGCTGGACTTCCTGGACCGCTGCCGCCGGGAGCTGGACCAGATCCAGTACGCCGACGACACCCTGGCCCGGCTGGAGAAAGAACTGGAGAAGGCCCGGAAGGAGGCCTTGCGCCGGGGGGAGGCCCTGTCCCAGGCCCGGCGGGCGGCGGCGGCGGAGCTCCAGGCCCGGGTGCAGGAGGAGCTGCGCCAGCTGGACATGCCCAAGGTGCAGTTCCAGACGGAGTTCTCCCCCCAGGACGGGGAGGCGGGAATGGACGAGACCGGCCTGGACCAGGTGCAGTTCCTCATGTCCGCCAACCTGGGGGAGGCCCTGAAGCCCATTCAGAAGGTGGCCTCCGGGGGCGAGCTGGCCCGGATCATGCTGGCCCTGAAAAACGTGCTGGCGGAGGGGGACGACATCGGCACCCTGGTCTTCGATGAGGTGGACACCGGCGTCTCCGGCCGGGCGGCTCAGAAGGTGGCCGAAAAGATGGCCCAGGTGGCCCGGCGCAAGCAGGTGCTGTGCGTCACCCACCTGCCCCAGATCGCCGCCATGGCCGACACCCACTTCTCCGTCCAGAAGGGGGAGCGGGACGGCCGCACCTTTACGGAGCTGGAGCGGCTGGACCGCTCCAGCCGCCGGGAGGAGCTGGCCCGGCTCATCGGCGGGGCGGCGGTCACGCCGGCCCTGCTGGAGAGCGCGGAGGAGCTGTTGAGCCAGGCGGAGCAGCGGCGGGCAAAGCAGTAGATGAGAGATAGAGGAGGGCGGACCCGCCGCGGCGGGCCCGCCCTCCGTTCGTTCCGGCGAGGCGGGTACAAAAAATTTTTGTCAGTCGAAAAAAGAATTTCTGTTATGAACAACTTGCATTATCAGAATGTACCTGCTATAATGATTTCGTTAAGAAATCCGGCATATGGTTAGCAGTCCCCTAAACCGGCCTCAAAACCGGACAGGGCGGCGGAAAAGCCCCAGCGCCGCCCAAGAGCGCGGCGGTCCGCGCTGAAATATGCCGGTTCGTTCAATTCAGGAAAGAGGAGTGTGACCCTTGTTCATTCTGCTGCTTGTGGTGTGGATCGTGCTCAATGGGAGCTGGAATGTCCAGGTGCTCGCCGCCGGCGTGGCGGTCTCAGGGGTGCTGTCCTGGGGCTCCTATCGAATTTTACAGCTGCCGCCCTTGGGTGGAGTGGGCCATATCGACCGCTTCCCAAGGGCTCTTTTTTATCTTTTTTACCTGACCTGGCAGGTTCTGCTGGCCAATCTCCAGGTGATGGAGCGGATCTTGTTCCCCGGGCGGCGGGAGGGGGCGCCCAAGCTCACCTGGTTTCGCTCCGGCCTGAAGGAGCCGGGGTACCAGATGCTGCTGGCCAACTCCATCACCCTGACGCCGGGGACCATCACGGTCTCCCTGCGGGAGGGCCGCCTGTGCGTCTATGCCATGGACCAGTCCTTTGCCCGGGGGCTCTCGGACTGCGGCTTTGTCCGGCGGCTGCGCCGCTGGGAGGAGGGGTAATATGGCCGAGTGTACGCCCGTGCTGCGGGCGCTGCTGGCGGTCCTGCTGTGTGTGCTGACCCTGGTGATGCTGACCTGCCTGGTGCGGGCGGTGCGGGGGCCCCGGTACACCGACCGGCTGACAGCCCTGAACTTGATCTGCACCGTGGTGGTGCTGATGGTGTGTATCCTGTCCTATCTGCTGGAGGCGTCCTATCTGGTGGACGTGGCCATCTTGTACGGACTGCTGAATCTGCTGGCGGTGGCGGTGCTCAGCCGCATCTCTGTGGGCCGGCACCGGGAGAGAAGGAGGCGGGGACGTTGACAGTGCGGGAATTGCTGGGGGCGGCCCTGCTGATCCTGGGGGTGCTGGTGGTGGCGGTGGCCGCCATCGGCCTGTTCCGGTTCCGGCGTACCCTGGATCTGCTCCAGGCCAGCGCTCTGGCGGACACCCTGGGGCTGTTTTTGGTGACGGCGGGGCTGGTGGTCCTGTGCGGCTTCACCGTCCACACCGTCAAGCTGGTGCTGGCGGCGGCGATCCTGTGGGTGGTGAACCCGGTGTCCGCCCACCTGATCGCACGGATGGAGGTCATCACCGGTCTGGGGCTGGACCCGGACCAGCTGCCGGGAGAGGGGGAACAGGAGCTGTGATACTGTTGGAGGTACTGCTGCTGGACTTTCTGGTCTTCTGCGCCCTGGCGGCCATTTTCTGCCGCCGGCTGGTGTCGGCGGTGATCATCTTCATGGCCTACTCCGCGGTGATGTCCCTGGTGTGGTTCCTGCTGGAGTCCCCAGACCTGGCGGTGACTGAGGCGGCGGTGGGGGCCGGGGTGACCAGCCTGCTGTTTTTCCTCACGCTGCGGAAGATCAACGGGTTAAGGGGGATGGAGCGGGATGAGGACTGAACGGCCTGGAGAGACCTGGTACGAGCGCTTCCTCCGCTGGGCGGGAGGCGAGGAGCCCGACGGCCCCGAGGGGCCCGAGGACCCGGAGCGCCAGGAGTTCCAGGAGTATCTGGAGTACATCGACGCCCACGGCTATCTGGAGTTTGGGGCCTACCGCCTTATGCGCTGGAAGGAGCGGCGGGAGAGGGGCCTCATCCCCGACACCGCACCCGCCCCGCACCATGAGGAGGCGAAGCCGGCCCGGCCGCCGGAGGGGCGGCACCGCTCCGGCCGCCTGCGGAGACAGATGAAGCTCTACCGGGTGCTCAGCGTGGCGGTGACGCTGGTGCTCTCGGCGGTGTTTTTGGTGACCGCCCTGGAGCTGCCCGCCTTCGGGGACCCCTCCGCCCCCGCCCTCAATGAGGTGTCGGAGCGCTATCTGGAGCGGGGCGCAGAGGAGACAGGGGCGGTGAACGCAGTCACGGGGATGATCCTGGATTACCGGGCCTTTGACACCTTTGGGGAGTCGGCGGTGCTGTTCGCCGCGGCGGCCAGCACCATCCTGCTGCTCAACCGCCCGGACCGGAGGGCCCGCACCTTCCGGGGGCCCGACCAGCTCACCAATCTGCTGGGCCGGTCTCTGCTGCCGGTGATCCTGCTGTTCGGGGTCTATGTGATCCTCAACGGCCACCTGAGCCCGGGGGGCGGCTTCTCCGGGGGCGCGGTGCTGGGGGGCGGCCTGATCCTGGCCTCCCTGGTGCTGGGGGAGGAGCGGATGGAG
>CASEKM010000046.1 GCA_949288405.1 uncultured bacterium
GAAAATCCCCCGAAAATCGTCACCGACCGCATCGAGGTGGAGCTGGGGGACATCATCCGCTGTAAGTACGACGTGATCTACATGTCTGCCCAGAAGCTGGTGCAAAACTCCCTGGAGCACGGCTATCTGGTGGGCTCCCGTGGCTCGGTGGGCTCCTCCCTGGTGGCATTTATGTCGGGCATCACCGAGGTAAACTCCCTGCCCGCCCACTACCGCTGCCCCAACTGCAAGCACTCCGACTTCGACTACGCCCAGGACCCGGAGCACCCCTACGGCTGCGGGGCGGATATGCCAGACGCGGTGTGTCCCGTGTGCGGTACCAAGTATGTGAAGGACGGCTTCAACATCCCCTTCGAGACCTTCCTGGGCTTCGGGGGCGACAAGGTGCCCGATATCGACCTGAACTTTTCCGGGGAGTACCAGGCCAACGCCCACCGCTATACCTTCGAGCTCTTCGGTCAGACCCACGTGTTCCGGGCGGGCACCATCGGCACGGTGGCGGAAAAGACCGCCTTCGGCTATGTGAAGAAGTATCTGGACGAGCGGGGGAAGATGGCCTCCAAGGCGGAGGAGAACCGCCTGGCCATCGGCTGCACCGGCGTCAAGCGCACCACGGGCCAGCACCCCGGCGGTATGGTGGTTATCCCCCAGGACAAGGAGATCTACGACTTCTGTCCCGTCCAGCACCCGGCGGACGACCCCAACACGGACATCATCACCACCCACTTCGAATATCACTCCATGGAAAGTAACCTCCTGAAACTGGACATGCTGGGACACGATGACCCCACCATGATCCGTATGCTGGAGGACCTGACGGGGGTGAACGCCCGCACGGACATCCCCCTGGACGACAAGGACACCATGTCCATCTTCCAGTCCTCCAAGGTGCTGGGCTATGAGGATGACAAGATTTTAGGACCCACCGGCGGCACCGCCATCCCGGAGTTCGGTACCTCCTTCGTCCGGGGCATGCTGGAGGACACCCAGCCCAACCAGTTCGACATCCTGGTGCGGCTGTCCGGCTTCTCCCACGGCACCGACGTGTGGCTGGGCAACGCCAAGGATCTGATCACCTCGGGCACCGCCAAGGTCAACGAGGCCATCGGCTGCCGGGACGACATCATGCTGTTTTTGATCTCCAAGGGGATGGACCCCAAGCGCTCCTTCAAGATCATGGAGGCGGTGCGAAAGGGCCGCGGCCTCCCCGAGGGGGCGGAGGAGGAGATGAAGGAGCACGGGGTGCCCGACTGGTACATCGGCTCCTGTAAGAAGATCGCCTACCTGTTCCCCAAGGCCCACGCGGTGGCCTACGTGATGATGGCCTTCCGCATCGCCTGGTTCAAGGTGCACCGGCCCCTGGCCTTCTACGCCGCCTACTTCTCCATCCGGGCCAAGGCCTTTGACGAGCGGTACATGTGCCGGGGCATGGACGAGTGCCAGCGGAAAATGCGGGAGATCATCGCCAAGGACAAGGAGGCCTCCGCCGTGGAGCAGGACATGCTCACCACCCTGGAGGTGTGCTAT
Organism: uncultured bacterium; assembly: GCA_949288405.1. Taxonomy (GTDB): domain Bacteria; phylum Bacillota; class Clostridia; order Oscillospirales; family Oscillospiraceae; genus Lawsonibacter. Next base: position 1,528 of record CASEKM010000046.1, read on the forward strand.
GAGTTCTATCTCCGGGGGTTCACCTTCCGGCGTATGGATATCTATGAGTCCGAGGCCCTCATGTTCAAGATGGATGAGGAGCGCAACGCCCTCATCCCGCCCTTTGTCTCGGTGGCCGGCCTGGGGGAGACGGCGGCCATCTCCCTGGCGGAGCAGCGGAAGGGCAAGCAGTTCATCTCCATCGAGGAGGTGTCCGCCGCCTGTCCCAAGGTGTCCAAGACGCATATTGAGCTGCTGAAGGACGCCGGAGCCTTCGGCGATTTGCCGGAGACCAGCCAGATGGACCTGTTCTCCATGTTGGGATGACAGAAGCTGCACGAAAAAACCCAGACGAGCGGGCCGTCACTCGTCTGGGTTTTCTTGTCTGCAAAGGGGCGGGCCGTCCAGATCCACCACCCGGTCGGCCAGGGAGCGCACCAGCGCCTCGTGGCTGGACAGGAGCACCGGCGTTCCCAGGTCCTTGAGGGCGGCCATCAGGGAACGGATGCGGTCCCCGTCCACCCCGGTGAAGGGCTCGTCCAGCAGGTACAGCTTCCCCCCCAGAGCCAGGGCACGGGCCAGGGCCAGCCGCCGCTTCATCCCCCCCGACAGGGCGGCGGGATAGGCGGCTTTTTCCGCCTCCAGCCCCGCCAGGGCCAGCCAGCGGTCCGCCTCCCCCCGGCGGGCCTTGGGCAGCACGTCCAGGATGTGTTGCTCCGCCGTGCGCCAGGGGAACAGCCGGTCCTCCTGAAACAGGAAGGCGGTCTCCCGGGGGGAGAGGCCGGCGACGGTCCCTCCCTGGGGCCGCTCCAGCCCGGCGATGCACCGCATGAGGGTGGTCTTGCCGCAGCCGGAGGGGCCGGACAGCACCGTCACCCCCTCCAGGGGCAGGGTGAGGGAGAAGTCCTCCAGCACCCGTTTCTCCCCATAGGACAGGGTGAGATGGGAGATCTCAAGCACGGCCTTCCCCTCCTCTCTCCCCGGCGGTCCGGGTCTGGATCAGCCGCCGCAGACCCCGCTCCATCAGCAGGCTCAGGGCGATGACCACCGCCGTCCAGGCAAATAAATCCGCCGTCTCAAAGGCCTGCTTGGCGTGGTTGATTTCGGTGCCGATGCCCGGCCGGGGGAGGCACAGCACCTCGGCGGCCACCCCCGACTTCCAGGCCAGCCCCATGGCGGTGGTGAGGGCGGAGCGCAGGTAGGGGGTGAGGCTGGGCCAGTACACCAGCCGGAAGATTTTCCCCCGGGAGAACCGGTAGGCCCGGGAGAGCTCCAGCAGCTGCTGGTCGGTGGCCCGGATGCCCTGGGTCAGGTTCTCCCACACCACCGGCAGCACCATCAGGGCGGCGATCACCGCCGGCACCTGGTTCCGGCCCGTCCACAGGAGGACCAGCAGGATGAAGGAGGCCACCGGGGTGGCCCGGACAATGCGGATCACCGGGGCGAACAGCCGCTCCAGCCAGGGGCTCCAGCAGGTGAGGGCGGCAAACGCGCCCCCCAGCAGCACCCCGGCGGCCATACCGGCGGCGATGCGGGCCAGGGAGGTGAGGGCCGTCCCCCAGAAGGCCGCCTCCCCCACCAGCCCGGCCAGGGCCAGGGCCACGGTGGCCGGGTAGGGGAGGAGCAGCTCGTTCCCCCGGCCCTCCACGTGGAGCTCCACCAAAAACGCCCCAAGCTGCCAAGCCCCCAACCAGAAGGCCGGGGGCAGCAGAGCGGCAATGAACTTTTTGGGAAATTTACTGTACGCCATAGTAGAAGGAGGCGTCGGGGAGGGCACCGCCGATGGAGGCGGGGTCCGCGTCAAAGAGCACCTGGTAGTAGGTCTCCTGCACAGTCTTCATCTCGTCCCCAGTGAGGCAGGTCAGGTTGCACTGGGGGATGGCCGCCTTGGCGATGGCGGCGTTGGCGGTGATGCCGTACTGGGCCACCAGCTCCGCGGCGTCGTCCAGGTTGTCCGGGTTGGACATGTAGGCGATGGAGTCCTCATAGGCCGCCAGGAAGGCCTCCACACCCTGGGGGTTCTCCTCGATGTAGTCGGTGCGGGCCACGATGCAGCCCATGGCCAGCTGGCCGTCGCTCACCTTGGACCACTCGTCGGTGAGGGACAGGGCCTGGCGCACGCCGGAGTCCTGGATCATCAGGGCGGTGGCGGCGGGGACGGGGAGCATACAGATGCCGTCCTCCGAGGACACCATCTGGGCGGTGACCTCCTGGGCAGTCATCCACTGGATGTCCACGCCGGCCGGGTCCACCCCGTTCTCGGTGAGCAGGTAGTTGAGGACGTACTGGGGGTTGGCTCCCTCGCCGGTGGCGTAGACGGTCTTGCCCGCCAGGTCGGCCATGGAGGTCACAGTGTCCCCCTTTTCCAGAATATAGAGGACGCCCAGGGTGTTCACCGCCAGCACCTGGATGGACTCCGGGTTCTTGTTGACCAGGGTGGCGGCCACATTGGTGGCCACGGCGGCGATGTCCGCATCTCCGTTGATGAGGGCGGAGGACACCACCTGGTTGTCCGCCTCCACCACGGCGGAGCTGATGACGGGATTTGCCTCCCCGTTGGCCACAGCCTCGGCGGTGACGTTTTCATTGTCCGCCATCAGCTTGGCGGCCCCCACGCCGGTGGGGCCGGAGAGCACCATGAAGTCGGGCAGCTCATAGGAGTCCGACTGGGAGGCATCCCCGGCGCTGCTGCTGGAGGACTGGGAGCCGGAGGCGCTTCCAGAGGCGGAGGCGCTGGAGCTGGAGCCGCCGCTGCCGCAGCCGGCCAGGGCGGAGACCATCAGGGCGCCGCACAGGAGCAGAGAGAGCTGTTTTCTGAGTTTCATTTGAATCTTCCTTTCCAATGTATTGCGGTGAAAAATGGGGAATGGGATAAGGGGATGCCGTTGATTGAAAGGCCCCGGTTGACGGAATCTCACCTGGCGCTTCGCGCCTTCCCTTCGTTCACAAGGGGGTTTTCGGCGGGGGCAAGCCCCCGCCCTACATGGTGCATTGTCCGTAGGGCCCGACGACCCGGCGGGCCGCACCGCTCCTATTTGCCTTCCCCCCACAGGGGGGAAGGTGGCCCGAAGGGCCGGATGAGGGGGCGAACAGAGGCGGACCCCCAAAACGCACCCTCATCAGTCAGCCTTCGGCTGACAGCTTCCCCCTCTAAGGGGGAAGCCTTACGGGCGGGTCGTCCCCGCTCACAGCACCCCCTCCAGTCCGCTCCGGTCCAGGATGCACACCGTCTTGCCCTCACGCCGGATGAGACCGGCCTTCTCCAGGGCGTCAAAGGCCCGGTACAGGGAGGCCCGGCTCAGGCCCAGCCGCCGGGCCAGATCGGTGGCGGAGACGTGCATGGGGGCGGCCTCCTCGCCGGAGAGCAGGTACCGGGCCAGCTTGCCCTCGGCCCCGGTCTGGGCCACTGCCTGGAGCCGCCCGGACAGAAACCGGATGCGGCCGGACAGGTAGCGCAGATAGTTGCGGCGGAGGAGAGCTTCCTCCCCCAGCAGCCGGTCCACCTCCTCCTGGGGGAGAAAGAGGATGCGGCAGGGGGTGCGGGCGGTGAGGGTGGTGGCGTAGTCGGGCAGGTCGTTATACAGGGCGGCTGCCCCGAACAGCTCCCCTGCCTCCAGCACGCTCACCGACAGGGGCCCGTTGGTCACCTGCACCTGGCCGGACAGGAGAAAGCCCAGGCACCGGCGGAACCGGTGGGGCTGATAGACCGTCTCGCCGGGGGAGAAGCCCTCGGCCGATACGCCGGGGAGGGAGAGGATGCGGCGGAGCAGGTCCTCCTCCGCCCCCCGGAAAAAGGGGCAGCGGCCCAGGGACCCCAGTTCATCCCCGGTCAGTTCTGCGGCCATGGATGTCCCCTCCTCTGTAAAATGTCTTATTTGAGACAAAAAGAATATAACACATTCCGGGACGGCGGTCAACCCCCGGACATAGCATGGAGAGAACAGAACTGTGAGAGGAGGAGTTGCTGTGAGCAGCTGTGGACGCGGCCGCCGGAACTGCGGGAGAGGGGGGCCTTCGGACCCGGAGGCGGCCATTGCCAAGGTCCGGGCCGCGGCGGAGGAGATGACCATGAAGCGGTATGTACATGGGGCGGCCGGGCAGCCGGACCGGGGGCGGGAGGAGGGCCTCCTGTGCCGCCTGGATGAGCTGAACCGGGTGGCAGACTACCAGAACAAGATCCTGGTGGAGATTTTGGGGGCGCTGGAGCGGCTGGGCCGCCCCGGGGCGGAGTAGGGGACCGGGAGGAGGCGTCCCGCGCCGGGGAAAATTGCCGGGGAGGCTGGATTTTTCCGGCCGGATGCAGTACAATACAGAGGACGCCGTGAAGCAAACGGGCGGGGGCGGCCGGAGCCGCCCCCGCAGAAGGCTTTGTTTCGGATCGGAAACCAGATACAAAGGAGAAATGCACCATGTCCATTCCTGTTGGGATCAAGGGCCGGGCCGAGGACGTGGTCCGGGCGGAGAACACCGCCCAGGCCATGGGCTCCGGTACCCTGCCTGTTTTTGCCACTCCCGCCATGACCGCCCTGATGGAGAAGGCCGCCTGGACCTCCCTGGCCCCCTATCTGAATGAGGGGGAGAGCACCGTCGGCACCAAACTGGAGATCACCCACGACTCCGCATCCCCCCTGGGCATCAAGGTGTGGGCCGAGAGCGAGGTCACAGAGGTGGACCGGAAGCGCATCGTGCTGAAGGTGGCGGCCTACGACGAGAAGGGCCTAATCGGCCAGGGGCTCCATGAGCGCTTCATCATCACAGACGACCGCTTCCTGGCCAAGGCCGGGCAGAAACTGGAGGGCTGACCTGTGTCCATCGAGCGTGTCCGCGCCTACTTCCGCCAGCTGGGCCGGGAGGAGGACATTTTGGAGTTCCCCGTCTCCAGCGCCACCGTGGAGCTGGCCGCCCAGGCGGCGGGGGTCATCCCCGCCCGCATCGCCAAGACCCTGTCCTTCCTGGTGGATGGAGGCTGCGTCCTCATCGTGGCCGCCGGCGACGCCAAGATCGACAACCCCAAGTATAAGGCCATGTTCCACACCAAGGCCAAAATGCTCACCCCGGAGCAGGCCCAGGAGATGACAGGCCATGCGGTGGGGGGCGTGTGTCCCTTTGCCAACCCGGAGGGGGTCAAGACCTATCTGGACGTATCCCTGAAGCGGTTTGACACCGTGTTTCCTGCCGCGGGCAGCTCCAACTCCGCCATTGAGCTCACCTGTGACGAGCTGGCGGAGTACGCCCACAGCCTTGGCTGGGTGGACCTGTGCAAGGGGTGGCAGGAGGAGGGCTGAGGCCCGCCGCTATGCCGCCCTTCCCCTCCGGTGGGGGTTCCGCCGGAGGGGATTTTTTATGCACAGGCGCGTCTCCAGGGCCAGGTTACAGCACAGCCACAGGGCGGTGAGCAGGAGGGTGGGCCCCGCTCCGGCCCCCAGAAGGAACAGCCCCAGGGCGGCGGCGGCACCGGAGAACAGCCGGTCGCTCCAGCGGCACAGACGCCAGGCAGCCTGGGGCCCCAGAAGCCAGGACAGCGTACAGCGGAGCACCCGGCCCCCGTCCAGCCGGCCGATGGGGAGCAGATTGAAGCAGCACAGCACCAGGTTGAGGCCGGCGAACATCGCGCCCCCTGGGAGGCGGCAGAGGACCAGGGCCAGGGCCAGGCTGACCAGCGGGCCCGCCAGGGCGGCCAGGATCTCCCCACCGTAGGACAGGGGGCGGTCCACCTCCATCTCCGCCCCCACGGCGGTGACGGTCACCCGCCGCACCCCGGTCCCCAGCAGGCGGAGCGCCAGCAGATGGCCCAGCTCGTGGAGGGCGCAGGCCAGCAGGGCCAGGGGGACGACCCCCTGGCCGTCCAGGTAGTTGAGCCAGGCGGCCAGCAGCAGAAAACCCCCGGTGACCTCCACCCGGACCGGCCTCAATCGGTCAAAAACTCCACGTAGTAGGCGGGGTTCAAGTGCAGTCCGTTCCATTTCAGCTCCAAATGCAGGTGGGGCCCGGTGGCCACGCCGGTGGAGCCCACCTCGGCCACCTTCTCGCCCGCCGCCACCGGCTGCCCCTGGGAGACGCACAGCTTGCTGCAGTGGGCATAGAAGGACTTGATGCCGTTCCCGTGGTCGAGCTGCAGATAGAGGCCGTGGTCGTCGTTTTCCCCGATATAGTCCACCGTACCGGCGGCAAAGGCCCCGATCGGGTCTCCCTCCTGGCCGCCGATGTCCACCCCGTTGTGGAACTTATATTCCCCGTCCACCGGGTGGTCCCGGTAGCCGTACTCCGAGCGCAGATGGCCCAGCACCGGCGTCACCGTCTGCAGATCTCCCAGGGAGATGCAGTCCATGGTGTAGTTCTCCGGCAGGGGCGTGCCCGTATAGTTGGCCGACCAGACCACGGTCCCCACCGCCGGGACCGCCGCCTCTGGGGCGGTCTGGGCGGCCGGCGCCTCCGCGGCGGTCTCCGTTTGAAACCAGGCCTCCGGCGCTTGCTCCAGACGGAGGTAGTGGGCCGCCTGTTCCGCCTGCCCCGCCCCCAGGTTGAGGAAGTCCTGAGCCGCCTGTACCTGGACGGCCGGGTCCTGAACGGCGTCCTCCCCCTGAGAGGGGCCGAACACCTGGACGCAGAAGCTTCCCAGCTCCTCCAGCACCGGCCCCTTTCCGGCCAGACTCTCGCCCAGCCCGGCCAGCGCAGCCCGGAAATCGGTGTCAGAGGATAGGACCGCCTGCAGCTCCCCCTGGAGCTGGGCCAGCCGCTGGGGGAAGACGCCCTTCCCGATGAATACGGCGGCAAACAGAGCGGCGCACACCGCCAGCTGAAGAAGACGGGTCCGCTCCCGGACGGCCGCCGCCTGCCGCCGCTCCCCGCCGTGGGAGGTCCTCTTCCGGCCGGACCACTGGATCGACTGGTTGTACATCTGCCTTCCCTCCTGTGCAAAGTTCCTATCGGGACAGGATATTCCCTGAGAGATCGTGATATTCCTCTTGACACCGGGAAAAGAAATCATTATAATAACAGAGCTGTACAAAATCGGGGTGTGGCGAAGTTTGGTATCGCGCTTGGTTCGGGTCCAAGAGGCCCCGGGTTCGAATCCCGGCACTCCGACCAAAAAAGGAGCTGTTTTCTTGCGAAAACAGCTCCTTTTGTATAAAGAAAACCACTCGCTAGGCGAGTGGTTCCAAAGAAGCCTAATGGCGATGAAGTAGACAGAAAAACTCCCTTTGCTTTAGAGTAAAGGTG
>CASEKM010000047.1 GCA_949288405.1 uncultured bacterium
CAGCCTCCGGGCCGGATGGAGACCTCCAGCAGCGGCAGGCCATACCGCTCGCTCCGCCGGGGACGCCCCGTCCCGTCCCGCTCATATGTGACCGCTCCCAGCACCCCGCATCCCCCCATGTGGGCAGTTTATGCCTCTGTCCAGGGCCGCATGCCAGGCAGTTCTCCGCCCCGCGCCCGGGTACAGGGGAACATACGAAAAGCGCCCGGACCCATTGACAGGTCCGGGCGCATATTCCGGCGAAAATCGATCACATCGCGGCGGGCACGTGAATGACGCCCACAGGGCACTCCTTCACGCACAGCTGACAGCCCACGCACAGGGACTGGTCGATGTAGGCCACGTTGTTCTCCACGGTGATGGCCTGCTTGGGGCAGGCCTTGGCGCACTTCATGCAGCCGATGCACCCGGCGGTGCAGGCCTTCCGGGTCTGGGCGCCCTTGTCCTTGTTCTGGCACAGGACCACGGGCTTGCGCTTGTGCTCGGGCACCACTTCGATCACGTGGTTGGGGCACACAGCGGCGCAGGCACCGCAGCCGGTGCACTTCTCCCGGTCCACCTTGGCGATGCCGTCCACGATGTGGATGGCGTCGAAGGCGCAGGCCCGGGTACAGTCGCCGTAGCCCAGGCAGCCGTACTGGCAGGCGCCGTCGCCGTTGTACAGGCCCTTGACGGCCTGGCAGCTGGAGATGCCCTCGAAGGTGTAGCGCTTGGAGGTCTTCTCACAGGTGCCGGAGCAGGCCACCACGGCCTTCATGGGCACCATCTCGCCGGCCTCCACGCCCATGATCTGGGCGATGGCCGCGGCGCACTTGGCGCCGCCGGGGACGCACTTGTTGATGTCATTGCCGTCTTCCACGATGCTCTTGGCGTAGTCGGCGCAGCCGGCACAGCCGCAGGCGCCGCAGTTGGCCCCGGCCAGCACGCCGGTGATCTGCTCCACCCGCTCGTCCACGGGGACATACATGACGATGGAGGCGGCCACCAGGATCACCGCGCCGATGAGGCCGATCACGGTGACCAGGATGATTGCCATTAAAATTGGACTCATTTCTTACTCCCCCTCCTATCTCACGCGCCGAAGATGGACTCGATGATGCCGCCGAAGCCCATGAAGGACAGCGCGGTGATCGAGGCGGCTACCAGAGTGATGGGCAGGCCCTCAAAGCACTTGGGGGTCATGGCGGCCTCCACCTTGCGGCGGACGCCGGAGAACAGGACCATGGCCAGCAGGAAGCCCAGACCGGCGCCGGCGGCGCAGACGATGGACTCCAGGAAGTCATAGCCGTTGTCGATGTTCAGGATGGTCACGCCCAGGATGGTGCAGTTGGTGGTGATCAGAGGCAGATACACGCCCAGGGACTTGTACAGGGCGGGGATGTACTTCTTCAGGATGCTCTCCAGCAGCTGGACCAGGATGGCGATGATCAGGATGAAGACGATGGTCTGCAGGTAGCCCAGGTCCCAGGCGCTGCTGGCAGGAGTCAGCAGGAACATCTGGATGGGCCAGGTGGCCGCGGTGGCCAGCACCATGACGAAGGTCACGGCCAGGGACATGCCCACGGCGCTGTCCAGCTTCTTGGACACGCCCAGGAAGGGGCAGATACCCAGGAACTGGACCAGCACGTAGTTGTTGACCAGGATCATGGTGAAGAAAATGCTGGCAAGATGCATAGCGCTCATTACGCATTCCCTCCTTCCACAGCCTCAGCAGGCGCAGCGGCCTTCTCCTTCTTGGGACGGGTGGTCAGCCAGGTGGCCGCCGCCATCATCACGCCGAAGACAAAGAAGCCGCCGGGGGCGCTGGTCATAATGGTGAAGGGGTCGATGCTCTCAGGCAGAACCTGAATGGCAAAGCCCTCGGGCAGGAAGGGGAAGATGCCGTCCAGCCCGGACATCCAGGTGCCGGAGCCCAGGATCTCGCGGATGGTGCCCATGATGGTCAGGGTGAAGGTAAAGCCGATGCCCATGCCGATGCCGTCCAGAGCGGAGTCCACGATGCCGTTCTTGGAGGCGAACATCTCGGCGCGGCCCAGGATGATACAGTTCACCACGATCAGGGGCAGGTACACGCCCAGAGAGGTGTCCAGGGCGGGCACGAAGGCCTTGACCAGCATCTGCACCACCGACACGAAGCCGGCGATGACGGTGATGTAGCAGGGGATGCGCACCTGCTCGGGGATGATCTTCCGCAGGGCGGAGATTACCACGTTGGAGCACAGGAGCACGAAGGTGGCCGCCAGGCCCATGCCGATGCCGTTGGAGGCCATGGTCGAAGTGGCCAGGGTGGGACAGGTGCCCAGGACCAGCCGCAGGACCGGGTTCTCATTCAGAAAACCGTTGGTCAGGATTTTCAACTTGCTTGTCTTACTCATCTTCGCTCACCGCCTTTCAAGGAATCTGGTTGTAGGCGTCAATGGCGGCGTTGACCGCATTGATCACCGCGGTGCTGGAGACGGTGGCGCTGGTGTAGGCGTCCACGTCCTGGTTGAGCACCAGGGGCTGAGCGGCGGACAGGCCGCTGTACTTGGCCAGATACTCGGGGTTGTCCACCACGTTGGAGCCGATGCCCTTGGTCTCGGCCTGCTCGGTGACGGTGATGGCCTCGATGTTGCCCTCGGCGTTGATGCCCACCATGACCACCACGCTGCCGCCGTAGCCCTTGGCAGAGGCGGTGATGGCGGCGCCGGCGCCGTTGTCGGCGGTGTAGACGGCGGAGACGCCCTCCACCGCAATGCCCTCCACGGGGCTGAAGCTGTCGGCCTCGGGGAGCACTTCCGCACGGGCGGCGTTCTCCGCGGCGATGGTGGCCTCTTCAATGATCGGGGCGGTCACCTCGTTGGTGGCGGCCAGAGCCCCGGTGATGACGACGCAGATCAGGGAAAGCACCACAATGGGCTTCCAGATGCGATTCCAGTTATTCATTTCCCGGCACCCTCCTTGCTCTTCTTGACTTTGGCGATGCCCAGACGGTCCTGACGGGTGAGGACCTCGATGTAGGGAACGGTCAGGTTCATCAGCAGGATGGAGAAGGACACGCCCTCTGCCATGGTGCCCAGGAACCGGATGGCGCAGGTGATGATGCCCAGGCCCAGACCGAAGATCAGCTTACCCTTGGTGGTGGTGGGAGAGGTCACATAGTCGGTGGCCATGAAGAAGGCGCCCAGCAGCAGACCGCCGGAGAGCAGCTGATAGATGGGGTCCTGGCCGGCCACCAGGCTGAGCACCGCCACGGTGGCCAGATAGGTCACAGGGATGGTGGGACTGATGACCTTGGTGGCGATCAGGAAGATGCCGCCGATGAGGATGGTGATGGCGCAGGTCTCGCCCAGCACGCCGCCGTGGGTGCCCAGGAGCAGGGCCTTATAGGCCTCGGAGCCCACCTCGCCGGACACGGCCAGGGGGGTGGCGGAGGCAAAGGCGTCGATGCCGCTCTCCGGGTGGGGGTAGCTGGACATGGCCCCGGCAAAGCCCATGGCCATGGCGATACGGCCCACGATGGCGGGGTTGGCGAAGTTAAAGCCCAGGCCGCCGAAGAGCTGCTTCACCACCACGATGGCGATGAAGGCGCCCACAATGGCCATCCACCAGGGGAGGGTGGCGGGCAGGTTGAAGGCCAGCAGCATGCCGGTGACCACGGCGGAGAAATCACCGGTGGGGTTCTCCCGGTGCATCAGCTTGCAGTAGGCCCACTCAAAGATCACGCAGGCCGCCACGGTGACGGCGGTGAGGATCAGGGCGTTGATGCCGAAAATGACGACCGCGGCCACCAGGGTGGGACACAGGGCCAGACACACCCGCTGCATGATCTTCTGGGTGGTGTCGGTGCTGGTGATATGGGGGGCGGCGGTTACGATCAGCTTGTTGTTGTCCATCACTTCTTACCTCCATTCTTCATGAGGATCTTTGCCAGGGCAATGGAGGGGGCCAGAGGCCGCTTGGCGGGGCAGACGAAGGAGCAGGTGCCGCAGCTCATGCACAGGTCGGCGTTGAGCTCTTTCAGCAGATCCACATCGCCCTTCTCATAGGCCGCGACGATGTCCTTGGCCGCCAGACCCAGGGGGCAGGCGTTGACGCACCGGCCGCAGTGGATGCAGTTGGTCTTCTTGGGCAGGTGGGCCCACTTCTCAGAGAAGGCCAGCACGGCGTTGTTGTTCTTCAGAATGGGCTGGTCCAGGCTGGCCACGCAGGTGCCCATCATGGGGCCGCCGTAGAGCACCTTGCCCGGCTGGGCGGTGAGGCCGCCGCAGAAGTCCAGCAGCTCCTGGATGGGGGTGCCGATGATGACCTCCACGTTCTTGGGCTCCTTGACGATGTCGCCGTCCACGGTGAGGCGCTTGGTGGTCAGGGGCATGCCGGTCTCCAGGTACTTGCCCACAAAGGCGGTGGAGGTGACGTTCATCACGATCACGCCCACGTCGGAGGGCAGGCCGGGGAAGGGGACCTCCCGGCCGGTGCAGGTCTCGATGAGCACCTTCTCAGCGCCCTGGGGGTAGCGGCAAGGCAGGGTCTTCACCTCGATGCCGGCCACGTCGATGGCCGCCTGCATCTTGGCGATGGCGTCGGGCTTGTTGCCCTCGATGCCGATGATGCACTTGGGGATGTTCAGGTACTTCATCACGGCTTTGATGCCGCTGAAGATGAAGTGGGTGTCCTCCAGCATGCACCGGTGGTCCGAGGTGATGTAGGGCTCACACTCGGCGCCGTTGATGAGAAGGGTGTCGATCTCATCCAGGTTCTTGGGGGACAGCTTCACCGCCGTGGGGAAGCCGGCGCCGCCCAGACCCACCAGGCCGCTGGCCCGGATGGCATCGGTGAAGGACTTAAAATCAGTGACCTCCGGGGGGGCGATGGAGGGGTCCACCTTCTGCTCCCCGTCGGGGGTGATGACCACGGTGGTCTGGGTGGAGCCGTTGGAGCCCACCATGGTGGAGATCTCCGCCACGGTCCCGGACACGCCGGAGTGGATGTCGGAGGACACAAAGCCCCCCGCCTTGCCCACCACAGTGCCTACGTACACCTGATCGCCCTTGGCCACCACAGGGGACGCCGGAGCGCCGATGTGCTGGTTCATGGAAAGGACGATCTTAGACGGAAGCGGCATGGCCACCGTCTCAAGGCCGGCGGTCCGCTTTTCGTGGGGGACGCCTGCGCCCTGCGCTGAGCGTTTGAGAAATTTGCTCATTCGGATTTCAACCTCCCTATAACTGCAATCGCTGGGGAAAATAAAACTCTTATCTCTCCTGCCGGAGCGCCCTTTTCCGGGGACGCCGGCCCGGCACTCTCACAGCCCTCCCTAGATCCGTTCCTACAACGTTTTTTGCCCACGGCGCGGCAAAGCCCGCCGCTCCTCCCCCGCATCTCAGAGGTCGGACCGCCGGTCTGCTCGCCAGGGGGCTCTGATGCGCCCCGCGGAGCGGACGCCCCGCCCCCGGGGTGCGCGGCCCTGGGCCGCGGACTGCCCCGGACCGGGGCAATCATTGGCTTTTATCATACACCTTTTTTCATAAAATTGCAATCGTTCTTTTCCCGGATTGCATGGATTCCATCAAAAAAATTTTCCTCCCGCGCCGGCAAAATCCAGCTGTACAAGGGCTTCCCCGCTTAAAAGCACGCAGAAAAAGAGACGGCACGGGCTGATCCTCCGTGCCGTCTCCTGGAAAACGCATTCACATTTCTTCCGCGGGGCCCCTCAGTCCTCGTCCGCCGCCGCGTCATACATGGGGCGGGCGCCCGCGGCGGGCGCCTGTCCTCCCGCGGTGGAGCTGGCCGCCGCCCGGAACCGGGCCCGGGACTGCTTGATCTCGTTGTAGGCCTCGGCCACCGCCTCCTCGGTGCGGCGCAGGGCGTCCTCGCAGTACTCGTTGGCGGAACGCTTCAGCTCCCGGCTGCGGTCCTCCGCCTGCTGCATCAGCTCGTTGGCCCGCTGCTTGGCCTGGAGGAGGATGGTCTCCTCGGAGAGCATCTGCTTGGCCTTCTCCTCCGCCTGGCGGCGGATGGCCTCGGCCTCCCGCTTGGCGGAGGCGATCAGGTCCGCCCGGCTGGCCATCACTTTCTTGGCCTCGGACAGCTCCACCGGGAACTGGGCCCGGATGTCGTCGATCAGGTCCAGGGCGCGGTCCCGCTCGATCATGCACCGGTCGCTGGACAGGGGCACGTTCTTGGCCTCGTCCACCATATCAAATAACATATCCAGCAGCTCTTCCACTCCGCTTGCCATGTCAATCCTTCCTTTCCTGCAGCTCCTGCATGCGCCGGTTCACATCGTCCACGATCTCCCGGGGGAGGAACTCTCCCAGGTCGGCCCCGTACCGGGCCATCTCCTTGACGATGGTGGAGCTCAGATACGTATATTTTTCGCTGGAGGCCAGGAACATGGTCTCCAGGCCGGGGTTCAGCTTGCGGTTGATGACCGCCATCTGGACCTCCTGTTCGAAGTCGGACACCGCCCGCAGGCCCTTCACCACCACATGGGCCCGGCGGCGCTTGGCGTAGGCGGCCAGCAGTCCCTCGGAGTAGTCCACCTCCACATTGGGAAAGCGGGCGGTGGCCTTTTTCAGCAGCTCCACCCGCTCCTCCGGGGTAAACATCCCCTGCTTTTTGGAGTTGATCATCACACAGACGATCAGCCGGTCGAAGCAGGCGGCGGCCCGCTTGATGATGTTCAAATGGCCCAGGGTCACCGGGTCAAAGCTCCCCGGGTAAATGGCGGTCTTCATGGACGGCGCTCCCCTCCGTTTTTCCGGTACACGGTCAGCTTGATCTTTCCGTACCGGTAGTCTTTTCCACGCTCGTAGGGCTGAGACAATTCGGGCAGCACCTGTTCCAGCGGACTTTCGCAAATCATTATACCATGTTCCCGAAGAATGTCAAATGCGGCGATGGTCTCCATGGCCTCTTCCAGCAGCCCGCTCTGGTAGGGGGGGTCCAGGAAGATCACATGGAACTTCTCCCGGCAGGTCTGGAGATAGCCCAGGGCGTCCCCCTGGACCACGCTCCCCTGCCCCTGAAGGCCGGTGAGCTTCAGATTCTCCCGCACCAGGGCGGCCGCGTCCCGGCGCTGGTCCACAAAGACGCACCGCTCCGCCCCCCGGGACAGGGCCTCGATGCCCAGCTGGCCGGTGCCGGCAAACAGATCCAGCACCGTCCGCCCCGGGATCTCGAACTGGACGATGTTGAACAGGGCCTCCTTCACCCGGTCGGTGGTGGGACGGGTCTCCATCCCCTGCAATTCATGTAACCGCCGCCCGCGGGCGGTACCGGAAATCACTCGCATGCTCGCTCTTCCTTTCGTGGCGTGAACTTTACTCTAATCGGGTCTCCCAGTGCCGGGCCCGGTCCGCCTGGAAGCACATCTCCAGCTGCTCCGGGGTGGTCTTCTCCAGATCCAGCTCCGGCAGCTCGTCCAGGGCAAACCAGCCGCTCCCGCTGGTCTCCAGGTTCTCCCGGAACTCCCCGCCCAGCAGGGTGCACAGCACAAACACGATGCACACCTTCCAGGGGTAGGCGGTGCGGTGGTGGTTCTCCCCGTCCTGGACGGCGATGACCCGCTCCGGCCGCACCTCCAGGCCGGCCTCCTCCCACACCTCTTTTACCGCGTTCTCCTTCACGGAGACATTATAGTCCACCCAGCCCCCCGGCAGGGCCCAGCCCCGGGGCTCCTTTACCAGCAGGACCTTGTCCCCCTGAATCACGGCGGCCCGGGTGGCCAGCTTGGGGGTCTGGTAGCCCGTCTCACAGCAGAAAATATCCTTCACCTGCTCCAGGGGCAGGCCGGTCCCCTCCGCCATCATCTCAGCGGAGATCTCCCGGATGCGGGCATACCGCTCCAGGTCGAACTTGTCCTTCCCATAGTACAGCCCCGCCTGGGCCAGGCTCTGGAGCTCACTGGCCCAGGAGAGCCAGGGTTCTTTCCCCTTCATGCTATCTCCCCCATCAACTCTTCACTCTCCACTCTCATGGAAATACCCGTATACCGCCCGCGCCGTATTCTTGGGCACCACTTTCTCCAGCTCCTCCAGTGGGGCCTCCCGCACCGCCCTGACGCTTTTGAAGTGCTTGAGCAGCTGCTGGCGGCGCACCTCCCCCACCCCGGGGATCTTGTCCAGGGCGGAGCCCTGCACCCGGCCCTTCCGCTGCTGGCGGTTGAACTCGATGGCGAAGCGGTGGGTCTCCTCCTGGATCTGCCCAATGAGGGCGAACACCGCCGGGATGGCCTGAATGCCGATCTCCCGGCCGTCGGGGGCCACCAGGGCCCGGGTGCGGTGGCGGTCGTCCTTCACCATGCCGAAGGCGGGGATGTCCAGATTCATGGCCTCCAGCACCCGCTGGGCCACCTTCACGTGGTTCTCACCGCCGTCGATGAGCAGCAGATCCGGGCGGGTATGGAACTTCTCGTCCCCGTCCAGGTACCGGCGGAACCGGCGGGTGAGCACCTGCTCCATGGAGGCGTAGTCGTCCGGGCCGTCCATGTCCTTGAGCTTGAAGTGGCGGTAGTCCCGCTTCAGGGGCCGGCCGTTTTCAAAGACCACCATGGAGGCCACAATGTCGTCGGAGCCGGTGTTGGAGATGTCGTAGGACTCCATCCGCCGGGGCGTCTCGCTGAGGCCCAGCATCTTCCCCAGGGCCTCCAGCAGTTTATTTTGCCGCTCCTCCCGGGTGGTGGCCCGCTCCACCTCCTCCACGGCGTTCTGGTTGGCCAGCTGGGGGGTGACCAGCTCCACCCGATAGCCCACCTGTTCGGACAGCATCCGGGTGAGGGGCACCTGGTCGGGCAGCTCACAGGGCAGCAAAATCTGTTTGGGTAGGCGGCTCCGGCCTCCGTAGTACTCCCGCACCAGGGAGGAGAACACCTCCCCCTCTTCCTCCTCCATGGGGGTGTCCAGCAGCTCCATGTCCTTGGCGGCCAGGTCCCCGTCCACATAGTGGAGGACCACAAAGCAGCTCTTGGCCGTCCCCCGGAAGAAGCCGGCCACGTCGGTGTCCGCCAGGGAGCCGGCCACCACCTTCTGCCTGGCCCCCAGCAGCTCGATGGCCCGGATTCGATCCCGGATGGCCGCCGCCTGCTCAAAGCGCAGCTCCTCCGCCGCCGTCTCCATCTCGGCGGTGAGCTCCTCCTTCACCTCTTTGAACCGGCCCTCCAGCAGAGAGACCGCCTGGGCGATGGCCTCGTCGTGCTGGGGCTTCAAATTCTCCGAGCGGCAGTAGCCGTCGCACTTGCCCATGTGGAAGTTCAGGCAGGGCCGCTCCTTGCCGATGTCCCGGGGGAACTTCTTCCGGCAGGAGGGCAGGCGCAGGGCGGTGCGCAGGGCGTCGATGATGGCCTGGGTGGCGTGGCGGCTGGCATAGGGGCCGAAGTACCGGGCCCCGTCCTCCGCCGCCTTGGAGGCCAGGGAGAAGCGGGGGTAGGCCTCGTGGGACAGGCGGATATAGGGGTAGCCCTTGTCGTCCTTCAGAAGGATGTTGTACCGGGGCTGGTGCCGCTTGATGAGGGAGCACTCCAGCACCAGGGCCTCGAACTCGCTGTCGGCGATGATGACGTCGAAGTGGTCGATCTGGGACACCATGGCCCGGGTCTTCTCGGTGTGGGAGGCGGAGTCCTGGAAGTACTGGGACACCCGGTTTTTCAGGGCCTTGGCCTTGCCCACGTAGATCACCGTGTTTTTGG
>CASEKM010000048.1 GCA_949288405.1 uncultured bacterium
GGCTTTGTGAACAAGGCCCCCGAGCACGTGGTCAAGGCCGAGCAGGAGCGCTCCGTCCAGCTGCGGGCCCTGGTGGCCAAGCTGGAAGAGCAGCTCCAGAGCATGTAAGACAGTTCCGCACACTGACGGCACAGCGCCCCCGGCTTGGGCATCCCGCCCGGGCCGGGGGTGCTTTCCACCTCTGCCGGGGCGGCCGTGGGGAGAAAACCGGCCGTCAAAGTGACGAGATCCGCCGCGCCGCCCCGGAAAACGGGGGAAATGCGGCGAGATCCGTTGACCTGCGGGGGCGGGGCTGATACAATAGAACGGCCCGCCGGGGCGCTGTTCCGCCGGCGGGGAGAAGGAGGTTTTATCTGTGGAAAAAAGAGAGAGCTTTTCCAGCCGCCTGGGCTTTCTGCTGATCTCGGCGGGGTGCGCCATCGGGCTGGGAAATGTGTGGCGCTTCCCCTATATCACGGGAAAATACGGCGGGGCCGCCTTTGTGCTGGTGTACCTGCTGTTCCTGGTCATCATGGGCCTGCCGGTGATGGTGACTGAGTTCTCCGTGGGCCGGGCCAGCCAGAAGAGCATCGCCCTGTCCTTCCAGGCTCTGGAGCCCAAGGGCAGCAAGTGGCACTGGTACAGCTGGATCGGCATTGCGGGCAACTACCTGCTGATGATGTTCTACACCACCATCGCCGGGTGGCTGCTGCTGTACTTTGTCAAAATGGCCAAGGGAGACTTTGTGGGCTTGGACTCTGAAGCGGTGGCCGGGGAGTTCAGCGCCCTTATGGGCCACCCCTGGCTGATGACCGCCTTTATGGCTCTGGTGACCCTGCTGTGCATGTTCGTGTGCTCCCGGGGCCTGCAGAACGGGGTGGAGAAGGTCAACAAGACCATGATGCTCTGCCTGCTGGCGGTGATGGTGGTGCTGGCCGTCCGCTCCGTCACCCTGGAGGGGGGCGGCGAGGGCCTGCGCTTCTACCTGATGCCCAACTTCCACAATCTCATGTACGACGCCCAGGGCAACCTGATCTTGGGCGAGGCGGTGTTCGCCGCCATGGGGCAGTCCTTCTTCACCCTGTCCCTGGGCATCGGCGCCCTGGCCATCTTCGGCAGCTATGTGGGCAAGGAGCACTCCCTGGCCGGGGAGGCGGTGCGGGTGGCCACCCTGGACACCTGCGTGGCGCTGACGGCGGGGCTCATCATCTTCCCCGCCTGCTTCGCCTTTGATGTGGCCCCGGACTCCGGCCCCAACCTGATCTTCATCACCCTGCCCAACGTGTTCAACGAGATGCCCATGGGACAGCTGTGGGGGGCCCTGTTCTTCGTATTCATGTCCTTCGCCGCCCTCACCACCGTCATCGCCGTGTTTGAGAACATCCTGTGCTTCTCCATGGAGAAGTGGGGCTGGAGCCGGAGCAAGGCGGTGTGGGTGAACCTGATCGCCGTGCTGCTGCTGTCCATGCCCTGCGTGCTGGGCTTCAATCTGTGGGCGGGCGTGCAGCCCTTCGGCGAGGGCTCCACCATCATGGACCTGGAGGACTTCATCGTCAGCAACAACATCCTGCCCCTGGGCTCCCTGGTGTACCTGCTGTTCTGCGTGTCCAAAAAGGGCTGGGGCTGGGAGTCCTTCCTGGCGGAGGCCAACACCGGCAGCGGCCTGAAATTCCCCCGGGCGGTGCGGTTCTATGTGACCTGGCTGCTGCCCTTTATCGTGCTGGCCATTTTCGTGCTGGGGTATGTGGACAAATTTTTCTAAGCCCCATTCAGACAGATTTCAGTTTGACCCCGTATAATAGGGGACAAATCAACTGACAGGAGGCGCGGCCATGCGTATTTTGATCGTGGAGGACGAGGTCCGGCTGGCGGAGACCCTGAAGCAGCTGCTGGAGGACCAGCGGTACCAGGCGGATACGGTGTACGACGGGGCGGACGGGGTGGACTACGGTCTGACGGGCCAGTACGACCTGATCATTCTGGATGTGATGCTCCCCAAGGTGGACGGCTTCCAGGCGGCCCAGCGGCTGCGGGCCGCCCACGTGTCCACCCCCATCCTCATGCTCACCGCCCGGGACGAGGTCAGCGACAAGATCAGCGGCCTGGACTGCGGGGCGGACGACTATATGACCAAGCCCTTTGACACCGGCGAGCTGATGGCCCGGGTGCGGGCCCTCACCCGGCGGCAGGGGGAGGTGCTGGGGGACGTGCTCACCGCCGGCGATCTGAGCCTGGACTGCACCTCCCGGCTGCTGTCCGCAGGAGAACGCTCTGTGCGCCTGGGCTTCAAGGAGTTCGAGGTGCTCCGCCTGCTCATGGTGAACAGCGGCGCGGTGGTCACCAAGGAGACCATCATCTCCAAGATCTGGGGCCTGGACTCCGAGGCGGAGGACAACAACGTGGAGGTGTATATCTCCTTCCTGCGGAAAAAGCTGGCCTACCTGAACAGCCGCGCCTCCATCTCCACCGTGCGGAAGGTGGGCTACTTCCTGGAGGCAAAAGAGGGGGCGTGAGGGCGGGGCCTGTCCCGTTCCGCAGTTCTGCATTTCCAAAACCAGGGAGGGATCCCCATGCTCAGACGGCTGCGGCTGAAATTCATTCTCACCAATATGCTGCTGGTGACCCTGGTGCTGCTGGCGGTGTTCGGGGCGCTGATGCTGTCCACCGCCCGGCAGCTGGAGCGGGAGAGCGGCGCGGTGCTGACGATGGTCCTGCGGAAGGACGGCATCCCGCCCCAGTTTGAGGTCCGTCCCCCGGACAGCGGGGAGGGCGGGGGGTGGCAGTGGGCCATCCCCGTGTTCTGCGTCACGGTGGAGCCGGACGGAAGGGTGACCCTGGTGGAGGGAAACCAGGTGAAGGTGACCCAGGAGACCCTGGACCGGGCGGTGGAGGAGGCGCTGGACGCCTCCGCTCCCTCCGGCCGGCTGGACGACCTGGACCTGCGCTTCCAGCGGGAGGAGCTCTCAGACGGGCGCGCCCGCATTGCCTTCTCCGACCTGAGCTGGGAGCGGGCCTCCATGACCAGACTGATGGTCAACTCTCTGCTGGTGGGGGCGGCGGCCCTGGCGGTCTTCTTCCTCATCAGCCTGTTTCTGGCCCGGCTGTCCGTGAAGCCGGTGGAGCGGGCCTGGAGGCAGCAGCGGCAGTTTGTGGCCGACGCCTCCCACGAGCTGAAGACCCCCCTCACGGTGATTTTGGCCAACACCGGCATTATGGAGGCCCACCCGGAGGCCACCGTCTCCTCTCAGCGCCGGTGGCTGGGCTACATCCAGGAGGAGGCCCAGCGGATGAAGGAGCTGGTGGAGGACATGCTCTTTCTGGCCAAACACGACGGGACGGAGCGGCCCCGGGACGCCCAGACGGTGAACTTCAGCGACCTGGTCACCGGGTGCGCGCTGCGCTTTGAGTCGGTGGCCTTCGAGCGGCAGGTGGAGCTCACCAGCGAGCTCCAGCCCGGCCTGACCGTCTCCGGGGAGCCGGACGGCCTGGAGCGGCTGGTGATGATCCTGCTGGACAACGCGGTGAAATACGCCGGAGAGAGGGGGCGGGTGGCGGTGTCCCTGGCCCGCCGTCAGGACCGGGCGGTGCTCACCGTGACCAACACCGGGGAGCCCATCCCCCAGGAGCACCTGGCCCACCTGTTCGAGCGCTTCTACCGGGCAGACGGCTCCCGCAGCCGGAAGGAGGGGGGCTACGGCCTGGGCCTGGCCATCGCCCAGACCATCGTGGAGTCCCACCGGGGACAGATCGAGGTGCGCAGCAGCCGGGAGGAGGGGACCGTCTTTACCGTTGCCCTTCCCAACGGTCGGATGGAGGGCAAATTCCCCGCCTTTTAAATCCGCTTGAAAACGCACAGGCCCCGCCGCACAGCGCATCACTGCGTGTGAGGCGGGGCCTCGTCTCATCTCAGGCGTTTGAATGGCCGGGTCAGTTCTCCCGCTGCCGCACCAGCTCCATGGCCTCTTTGCCGGACAGGTGCTCCACCGCCATCTCCAGCATGCAGAGGGATGTCCACTCCCGGTCGATGGCCCGGCCCCGGTCCTCACCGCTGCTGGCGGGTGCGTACTTCACCGCCAGCTTCTCAATGGCGGCGCGCTTCTCCCCATCCTCCTCCAAAATCCGGACGGTGCCAAAGGCGATAACGCTGCGGAAGTAGGAGGTATACTCCTCCGGGACAATGTGATCCTGGTCGATGACACAGAAGGAGGCCTTGGGGCAGTTCCGAACGGCGTCCACCTTGTGCCCTGCTTTGGCGGAGTGGAAGTAGAGCTTCCCGTCCGCGTACACATAGCTGAGGGGGACGGCGTAGGGGTAGCCTTCATCGCCGGACAGGGCCAGCACTCCAGCGGTCCCCCGCTCCAGGACCGCACGGCACCCCTCCGGGGACAGGGCCTGCTTGAATCGGCGCATGGGACGAAACATGGATATCGCTCCTCTCATCTCCCCGCTCCTGCCGGAAGCGGGGCGCTGGTTTCAAAATCACGGCGGACTGGGCAGGGCCGGGGTCCGCCAGGGAAACTGGGCGGCCGGAGCAGTTCCAGCCGCCCAGCTTTTATGCCGCTGGGGCAAGTTCACCCATGCACCTGGATCTGTCCCAGGATCTCCCCGATGGGTCCGGTGAGCACCAGGTCGGCGTTCCGGTCGTAGGGAGTGGGGGACTTGTTGATGAGCACCAGCCGGTCTCCACGGTAGTAGTGGATCAGCCCGGCGGCGGGGTAGACCACCAGGGAGGTGCCGCCGATGATGAGCAGGTCCGCCTGGCGGATGTCCTCCAGGGCGCCCTCCAGCACCCGGGAGTCCAGGCTCTCCTCATAGAGGACCACCTCCGGCTTGATGATGCCCCCGCAGGAGCACCGGGGAACCCCCTGGCTCTCCGCCACGGCGGAGGTGGGGTAGGGCCTGCCGCAGCTCATGCACTTGTTGCGCAGCACCGAGCCGTGGAGCTCCCACACCCGCCGGGAGCCCGCCGCCTGGTGCAGGCCGTCGATATTCTGGGTGACCACGCTGCGCAGCTTGCCCGCCGCCTCCAGCTCCGCCAGCTTTTTGTGGGCGGCGTTGGGCTTGGCCCCGGAGATCAGCATCTTGTCCCGGTAAAACCGGAAGAACTCCTCCGGGTGGGCGTCGAAAAAGCTGCGGCTGAGCATGGTCTCCGGGGGATACTTGTAGTGCTGGTTGTACAGGCCGTCCACGCTGCGGAAATCGGGGATGCCCGACTCGGTGCTCACCCCGGCCCCGCCGAAAAAGACGATGCTCCGGCTCTGGTCGATCCAGCTCTGAAGGGTCTCCAGCTCCTTCATAGATCCTCGCTCCCTCTCTCCGCCGGGGCGCTCTGGGCCCGGCTCTGGGCGGTGGCCAGACGCTCCCGCTCCCACTCCAGCTGCCCCTGCTGCTCCTCCAGGCTCTCGCGCTCGTTCCGCAGGCGGGAGATCATCTCCGACACCTGAGCGGTGACGGTCTCCACCTGCCGCCGGGCCTCCTGGATGCGGCTGCGCACGAACAGGTCGGCGAACAGGCCGTCAAAGAAGTAGTCGGCAAAGGCGATAAAATTCTCCATTGCCAGATCCGGCACCAGCTCCTGGGGCACGTCGGCCAGCTCTACCCGGAAGAAGCTCAGGTTCCGCCGGGCCTCATAGGCGGCGTCCTGGACGTCGTCCAGGCAGCCGTGCTTGGCAAAGGTGGACATGATGCCCGCCCCGGACACGTCGTTCCAGATGCCCCAGTGTTCGGCGCCCTCCAGGCTGTCCCGCAGCTCCCGAAGGGCCTGCTGGGCGGTGAGGCCCGCCTGGACGGCCTCCTGGATCTCCCGCAGCTCGCCGGCAACGTGCTCCAGCTTCTGGGCGAACTCCCCCAGACGGCGGGAGGAGCCGTCCTCCCGGCTGCGGAGCATGGTCTCCTTCTCCTTCAAAAGGGCCTGGTACTGCTGCGGCACGTCCCGCAGCTGCTCCCGCTCCCGCCTGGCGTCCCGGGCGAGCCGCTCCAGATCCTCGATGTCCCACCGGGCCGCGTCATACCGGGCCTTGGCCATGGCGGCCCCCCGGCGCTCCTCCGCCTCCCGGCCCTCCGGGTTCCCAGAGAGGCGGGCCAGGAAGGCCACCAGAGACATGCGCGCCAGCTCCGCCATGTCCCCCGGCTCCTGCTCCAGAATGTGCCGGGCCTCCTGCTCGGTGATCCTGCGCCGCTTCAGCTGCCGCTCGATGTCCTCCACGCTCACGTCCAGCTTCCGCAGCCGCGCCGCCTTCTGCCGGGTGCGCTCCAGCTCCCGGTCGATCTCC
The DNA here is from genome assembly GCA_949288405.1 of uncultured bacterium. Classification (GTDB taxonomy): domain Bacteria; phylum Bacillota; class Clostridia; order Oscillospirales; family Oscillospiraceae; genus Lawsonibacter. The sequence continues at coordinate 6,252 of CASEKM010000048.1, forward strand.
TGTATGCTCCTCATCCATTCCCTCCTCCCGCGGGGCAGCTCCATCTCTCGGGCCGCGGCCCCTCTGCCCCGCGCTTTGTCCCATTATACCATCCCCCCTCTCCTTTTTCCACAAAAATCCGCGCTTCTGGGGATATTTTTTCTCCGCTGGGGCAAGCTACCTCCATCTGGTTTGGGGGGTGCTGTCATGTGCGCAAGAAAGCTGGGCGGGCAGACGGTGGAGCTGAGCCGCCCTGTCTCGGTCCTCGCCGGGGGGAACGCGGTGGGCCGCAAGGAGGGGGAGGGGCCGCTGGCCCGCTGCTTCGACTACATCGACGGGGACGACACCTTTGGGGAGCCCACCTGGGAGCGCGCGGAGCGGGCCATGCAGCAGAGGGCGCTGTCCAGTGCCGCGGAAAAGTGCGGCTGTCCGGTGCAGAAGCTGGACTGGCTGTTTGCCGGGGACCTGCTCAACCAGTGCGTCAGCTCCTCCTTTGCCGCCCGGGGACAGGACGTCCCCTTTTTCGGCCTGTACGGAGCCTGCTCCACCTTTGGGGAGGGGCTGATCCTGGCGGCTATGGCCCTGGAGGGGGGCTTTGGGGAGCGGGCCGGAGTGGCGGTGTCCTCCCACTTCTGCACGGCGGAGCGCCAGTACCGCACCCCTCTGGAGTACGGCTGCCAGCGCCCCCCCACCGCCCAGTGGACCGTCACCGGGGCGGGGGCGGCAATCCTGGGAGCGGGGGACGGAGGGCCGCGCCTCACCCACCTGACCCCCGGCAAGGTGGTGGACAAGGGGATCACCGACACCAACAATATGGGGGCGGCTATGGCTCCGGCGGCCTATGACACCCTCAGCGCCCATTTTCGGGACACCGGCCGGGGGCCGGACTTCTATGACCTGATCGTCACCGGCGACCTGGGGGAGCTGGGCAGCCAGCTGCTGCTGGAGCTGTTCCGGCGGGACGGGGTGGAGCTGTCCAACCACGCCGACTGCGGCCTGCTCATCTTCCGCCGGGAGGAGCAGGACGTCCACTGCGGCGGCTCCGGCTGCGGATGCTCCGCCGCCGTGTTTACCGGGTATCTGCTGGAGGGACTGCGGGCCGGGCGGTGGAACGAGCTTCTCTTCTGTCCCACCGGGGCCCTCCACTCCCCCACCACCGCCCTCCAGGGGGAGTCCATCCCAGGGATCTGCCACGCGGCGGCGCTCTCCGCCGGGCCGGGCCCGGCGGACAAAACAGGGGGGAAGAACGGATGGAATATCTGAAGGCATTTCTCTGCGGGGGGCTGCTGTGCCTGGTGGGCCAGCTGCTGATCGACAGGACCAAGCTGACCCCCGCCAAGATCCTGGTGTGCTATGTCACCGCCGGGGTGGTGCTGGGGGGAATGGGCCTGTACCGGCACCTGGTGGATTGGGCGGGGGCCGGGGCCACCGTCCCTCTCACCGGCTTTGGCTACACGCTGGCCCGGGGCGTCCAGAGGGCGGTGGAGGAGCAGGGCCTTCTGGGGGCCCTCACCGGGGGGATCACCGCCGCCGCGGGGGGGATCACCGCCGCGATCCTGTTCGGCTTTGTGGTGGCGGTGATATTCCGGGCCAAGCCCAAGGGGTAGCGTCCGGCCGGAAAAAACAAATCTTGACAAGCACTGAAACTGTGATAAAATAACTCTGTTAAACGCCTTGATGGAGCAAAGCGCCGCGGTGGGCTGTCAGCGAGAGGGGATGGTGAGAGCCCTCAGCCAGGACCGGAGCGCGGGCCACTCCAGAGCGGCCCGGGAGGACCGGGACGGCTCATCCCCGTTACGTTGGATGGCAATGAGGGACCCCGGTCTGGAAGACGGGGTCATCAGGGTGGTACCGTGGAAGACATTCTTTCGCCCCTGAGCAGGTCCGGCCGGCGCGCCGGTCCCGCTCAGGGGCGTTTTTTCAGCGAGGAGGGAGGAGAGCATGAAGCAATATGTGGTGGACGCCTTTGCCGGCCACGTATTTGAGGGCAATCCGGCGGCGGTGTGCCTGCCGGAGCGATGGCCCAGCGAGGAGCGGATGATGGCCATTACCCGGGAAAACAACCTGTCCGAGACGGCCTTTGCCGTGCGGGAGGGGGAGGACTGGCGGCTGCGCTGGTTCACCCCCGGCGGGGAGATCGGCCTGTGCGGCCACGCCACTCTGGCGGCCGCCTATGCCATCGGCCGGTTCGTGGACCGGGGGGCGGCGGAGTGGCGGTTCCACACCCTCAGCGGCCTGCTCACCGTGAAGCGGGAGGGGGAGCTGCTGAGCATGGACTTCCCGGCCTACACCCTGAAGCGGCTGGAGGTCACCCAGGAGATCGAGGACGCCCTGGGGGCCCGGCCCAGAGAGGTGTGGCGGGCCCGGGATCTGGTGTGCGTCTTTGACGACCCGGAGACGGTCATTCACATGAAGCCGGACCTGGACAAGGTCAGGGCCCTGAAGGGGGC
>CASEKM010000049.1 GCA_949288405.1 uncultured bacterium
GGCGTAGGCCCCCTCGCCCACAAACTCCCCCTCGCCCTCCATCACCCGCCGGGTCCGCCCCAGGTCCTGAAGGTGGTAATAGCCGAAGGGCACCTTGTGGACCGCCATCTTCCGCTCGTAGTCGATGGAGTACACCCTTGGGTTGTGGGGCCAGGTGTAGCTTTTGTACCGCATGGGCGTCAAGATCAACCTGCATTCCTCCTTTTAGTACAGGGAAAATCCCCGGTCGTACCGGCGGCTGTCCCGCTGGAAGGCCCGGTCGATCAGACGGGCCTGATCCTCTCCGCCCGGCCAGGCTGTTCCACCGGCGTTTTGACCGCCGCCGTTCCCCTCCGCCATCTGAGAGGGAAAAGAGGCCTGTCCCCGTGAGGGAAGGGCCAGAGCCGATGCCAGGGAGCGGCTCCGGCGGTCCTGAACCAGGGCCTGCGCCTGGCCTGCCTGCCGCTCCAGCTCCTGGGCCTGCTGAAGCAGGGCGGGCTTCCTCCGGCTTTCGACCTGTTCCAGCAGGACTGCGCCGGCCTCCACCGGCCCGGTCTCCCACAGAACAGGCCGCGTCCCGCCGGAAGCGGCCGCCTCGTCCAGTTCCGCCAGGGGACCTGAAATCGCCGCCTCCTGGTCCGTGCCGGCGTCCAGCGCCGGCGCAGCCTGTCTTTCTTCAAGCTCCAGAGCAATCTCAAGCGCCGGTTCCCCCTTCAGCCAGGACCGCGCCCCGCCCTCGCCGGAGCCCCCTTCTTCCGCAGCCGTTCCCTCCGGCAGCTCCAGCACCTTGGGCAGAACGAGGGAGGCCGCCTGTGCCGTCCAGCCCTCACCGGTCTCCTGCTCGTCCTCCAGGGTCAGAAGGTCCAGCAGCTCCTCCAGATAGTCTGTCATACCGGCCTCCCTTCCCGCATCCGCTCATAGCGCGCCCGGTCAAAGGCGGGGTTGACCGCCCCCTCCCAGCTCTCCGCCGGGCGGCCGCACACCGGACACCGCGCCTCCTCCGCCTGGGCGCGGCAGCTGGGGCACAGCCGGGAGAGCTCCTCCTCCCGGTCCAGGGCCATGTGAGCCAGGCACCACACAAAGTCCCGGTCCCGCATGGCCCTGGCCCGCGCCTCGGTGGGCAGGGCCCCAAAGGCCCGCAGCACCTTCCACCGCAGCCGGCCGCCTCCGTCAGCGGCTAGTTTTTTTTTACATCCTCCGCCTGCTCCGCGTCCATGGTCAGGGCGGGGTTTTCCGAGCGGTTAAACCGGCTCCACCGCTCCGCCAGGGCGGCGATCTCCTCCACCCGCAGCCCGGAGAGCACCTCCCGGCCGCCGGAGAACACCGCCTGTCCCTCCCCGGTCTCCAGCGCCCGGGCCAGCAGGCAGGCGTTGGAGCACAGGGCCCGCTCCCGCTCCGACTGGGAGAGCTCCTCCGCCTCCCGCCGCGCCTGGAGCACCTCCAGGGCGGAGAGCAGGCGCAGGCGCATCCCGTTTTCCAGCTCCATCCAATCACGCCGGGCCAAGATCGACGCATCCATCCGCTACACCTCCGTCTCCAGCCGCTTTCCGGCCACAATGGTCACCTTTTCCAGCACCATGTCCCCCAGCGTACCCGTCTCCTGGATGCCGCTCCACTGGCAGTTGGAGTAGATGACCTTCCGGTCGGGCTTGCAGATGACCAGGGAGAAGTCGCTGAGGCTGTAGAAGTCGATGCCGTCCCGAATGGCCTCGTCGGTGGCGTACAGCCGGGTCAGCTCCAGCACATGGGTGGTCTGACCTGGGACGGTGGCCACCGGCTCCTCCTCGCCGAACGCCTCCACCGCCCGGCTGGTCTTGGCGGCTTTCGAGCTATAGCTCTGTACAACGGCCACCTTGGTGCCGTCCACCTCCAGGTAGATGTCGCTGCTGGTGGGAAATCCTGCGATACTCAATGGTTGCTCCCTCCTTTTTTTCTGGGGCGGGCCGCCGGACCTTGCCGGCGGCCCGCGTGATTCAGATGGTGATGCTGGCCGTCAGCCAAATCTGGTTGAGGCCGTGGGCCACCGTAAAGGAGAACTCCACCAGACACACCGTGGGGTTCTCCGTGTCTGCCGACACCGTCACATTTTCATAGCCGGTGATGATCTCCCGGCTGAGCTTGTTCTCCAGCTCCAGCACCACCTGGGAGCGGATGGCCCCCCGGCTCTGCTCCGTGTTCTTGGCCCGGCGGAACTTGGCCCGCAGTGCCTCGCGGATAGACGGGATCACGTCGTCCACGATCAGAATGGTGGAGAGCTCCCGCCAGGTGGCGTCGGGGGACTCCCCGGTGGTGGTGCGGGTGGTGATGCCCCGCACCACAGAGATGATCCCCGCCACGCTCTCCAGCGGGGTGACTCCGCCCCGGACCAGCAGGTCGATGTCGTTGTCGTTGTACTGCTGGGAGAGGCCGTAGAGCCCCTGGAGCTCCGCCCCGCTCAGGGGCAGCGCCGGGTCGCCCTGGGCGGCGATGGCCCCCGCCACCGCGGCCGCGGCCGTCAGGCCGGACAGGCCGCTTCCCTCCTCAGAGACGCCCCCGGGGGCCACCAGGATCACCCGCTCACTGTTGAGGGCCTCCGCCCGGTCGATCAGAGCGGTCACCGTCTCACCGGCCCCTCCGGCCACCACGGCGATCCGCTCCCGCCGGGCGGCGGACGCGGCGGCCACGCTGTCCCGCAGGTCCTGCTGATCGGTCTGGGTGGTGCTGTCGCATACGACCACGCTGATATTTTCCTGGGCGGCCAGCGCGGCAAAGCCGTCCTCATAGCCATCTGCACTGGCCACGGGCACTGCCGCCACCGCACCCGCCCCGTTGAGCAGGATCACCCGGATCAGCTCCGCCATGTCCTGGCCTCCGGCGCTGCCAAAGGTGGTCACCGCGTCCTCATAGCTGGTAATGGTATAGACCGTGTTGGCGGTGGCCTTGGTGTTCACCGCCACCAGCCCCACGGTCTTTCTCCCCCCGCTGCCGCGGATCAGGGAGGACGCGCCGTAGGAGGAGTACACCCCCGGGCGCTCATGTGTCGTCACGCTCATTGTCTTCTCTCCCCTCTGATTTCAAAGTCCAGGAAGGTGCCGCCCGATTCCGCCACAGCGTAGAGATAGGCGGTGCAGACCGCCTGGGCCGGCTTGCGCAGCCGCCGCTCCTTCCCGTCATACACAGTCTCCCCGCTGGAGAACGCCTGAAAGGTCAGCCCCTCCGGTCCCGCCCCGGCACAGGCCTGGGCCAGGGCGTCCAGCGCGCGCTGAAGGACCGCCTCCCCCGCCTGGGGCAGGGCGTACAGATCCAGTCCAAAGGTGAGTGTCACCTTCCGCCCATAGAGCTCCTCCCACCGCTCCGTCTCCCCGTTGTACCGCTCGCCCAGATAGGACTGAAAGCCGGCGGGGCCCGCCTGACAGGCCCGCAGGGTGACGGCGGCCACCGCGCCCTCCCGGCGCAGCCGCTCCTCGGCCGGCCAGGCGGCAGCGGCCGGGACGCCCTGCCCGCTGAGGTATTCGGCCACGGCCTCCCGGATCCGGTCCAATCCTCCGCTCATACCGTCTCCTCCTGTTTCAGATCTCTGGGCCGGAGCACGGCCCAGGTATAGAGGGCCGTCCGGCCCAGATAGACCGGGTGGGTGGACTGCACCGTGTAGGCGTTCCCCTGCCACTCCACCCAGTCGCTCAGGGCCAGCGGCTGGTCCGGCGCTCCCAGATATAAAAACCGGTCCTCCCGCCGCAGGCCCAGGGGGCCGGGGACCTGCTGTTCCCGTCCGGTCTCCCGGATGGGCTGGAGGAACGCTCTGGCCCGGATCTCCCGCTCCCCCTGGTGCAGGACGGTCTCCTGCCCGTAGCGGGCGAGGAGCGCGGACCACTCCCGCTCCATCATCCCCTCACCCCCAGAAAGGCGAAGCCGCCGTCCCGCAGATAGGGTGCCATCAGCCGCTGGGCCTGGTCCAGAAGGGCGGCCGATTCCCGGCCGCCCTCCCGGCGGATGGTCACGTCCCCGGCGGTGAAGGAGGTGATCCCCTCGCCGCCGGTCCCCGTGTTCAGCCAGGCCAGGGCCATCCAGGCGGCGGCGGGCACAAAGGCGCTCTCACAGTCCTCCGGGGTCAGCTCTGGCTTTAGGCGGCCCTCCAGCTCCCGCTGGGCCGCCTGACACAGGACGGACAGCAGCTCCGCCTGTCCTTCGCCGGCCCCCAGAGCCTTGGCCATGGCCACGATCTTCTCCGTCATATCAGGTGTCCCCGCTACCCTGAGCCGCCGCCTTGATCTTCAGCACCCGGGAGGCGTCGGGGAACAGCTTGGCAAAGCCGCACAGGGTGGTGATGGCAGCCCGCTCCAGCTGCCGGTCGATGAGCTTGTCGTACTCCACCATCACGTCGCTGCCCTGGACCAGCTCCAGGGCGTACCGGTGGTCCAGACCGATGGCCGTGTTGGCGGGCACCGCGGAGGTGCGCAGCAGGGTGGCCCCCAGAGGGGTGGTCAGCTTGCCGGTGCCCTGGAAGTTGAGGCCGGTGAGGGGGTCCTTGAATTCGCTGAGCTTGAGCATCTTCAGCATCACGTCGGGGCTGACCAGAAGGGTGTTCATCTCATAGGGATCGAATTTGCCCCAGAACTCCACCAGCTCGTCATAGGTGAGGGTGGAGGCGGCGGCCGTCTCGTCCGCGGCGGCTGGATTTTCGTTGCCGTCCCCGTTCATCAGCACCTCCACCCCGTCGCACAGGAGCATCCGTGCGATGTGGGCGCCGATCTGCCGCAGGGTGACGGAGAACAGGTCCAGCTTCTGGTAGCGCACCGCCTCATAGGAGGCCACCAGCATCCGGCCCCGCTTGCGGAGCTTCACCAGATTGGCCTGCACCTTGATGGTGGTGGCGGGGATGGCCGCCCCCTCGTCCACCGCCTTCAGCTCCTTCTCGTCGCCTCCGGCCTCGGCGGTGATGGAGCGGTAGTCCATCCCCTCAAACCGGGTGGTGGCGGCGGTGATGGCGGGGAGCAGGTTGGCCTCCTCCATGCCCTGGCGCACCGAGCGGGCGATGTACTCGGGGAAGAGTACCGCCGAGTCCGCCGTGCGGAAGAACTTCTCCACCGGGTCGGAGCCCGCCCCCTTTACCTTGATGTCAAAGCGCTTGAGCTGGCGCTGAAAGGCGTCCAGCCCCTCCAGGCGGGTCCCCTTGTACTGCTCCGAGGGGTCCAGCCGCTCCAGCACCTGGGTGAACGAGCGGCCCGCCTCCTGGTACATCCCCTTCTCCAGGCGGATGGTATCAAACTGATTTGCCATTGCAGAAAACCCTCCTTTTTAAATTACAGGCAGATGACCGCGGTCTTGGCGGCGCTGTCCACACTGACCACCAGGGCGGGAACCCCGCCGGTGGAGGCGGCCTGCACCCCGCCGCTGCCGTCGGCGGCCAGACTCACCCGGCCCAGGCTCACCGTGCCGGTGGTGGACACGGTGAAGAAGCCCCTCACCTGTACCCCGGCAAAGCCGCCCCGGGTGGAGAGCGCCAGACCGGCGAAGGCGTCGTTGGCGCTGCACGCCCCCACCTCGCCGTTGGCGGTGATCTTCACCACCTGTCCGGGCTTCACATCGTCCTTGGCGGCGAAGGTCGCCACCACCGCGCCGATGTCGTCAAAAGAGACCTTGCTCATGTGTTTTCCTCCTCTTATTTTTTGATATACACCGCGTAGGGGAGGGGCTTGTCCCTCCCGCCGGACCTTACACCTGGAAGGCTCCATTCTCCCCGTTCTGGGGCTCTCCCTCCGGCTGATAGCTGAATTGGACCGCCAGGGGGTACCGCTCCCGGGCCCGGACCTCATAGGCCCCCTTCAGCTCCAGCAGTTCGCCCTCCTCCAGCTTGTCCGCAATGGACCGCAGCACCTGCAGATCCAGCTTGGGATCGGCCAGTCCCCCCAGCCGCACCACGTCTGTGCGCAGAGAGGCCAGCCACTTCCGGCCCAGCCGGGCCTCCCGCTCCAGGGCCTCCAGCTCGCTGGCACAGGGGGCGTTCCCCTGTACCAGCTCCTTCAGCGAGCCGGCCGCAGGGCGGGAAAATCCTTTCACCACCCCGGCGCCGGGCTGGGCGGGGACCGCCACGAAGGAGAACTCATAGGCGTCCGTGGCCCCCTCCAGGCTGATGTAGCACAGCTTCCCGTCATACACCGCTCCGGGCTTGTGGCCGCAGCTCTCTCCCCTGGGCGCGCCGCAGATGGAGCACACCGCCCGCTCCACGGCGCAGGCCACGCTGACCTCCTTCTTGATGCCCCCCTCGATCTCTGCGATGAGGCTCTGGTTCTCCGGGGTGCGCACCATATAGGCGTACCCCTTCAGCCAGCGGTACTCGTCCCCCGCCTGGGTCAGCCGTCCCGGCTCCGCCGCCACCTGGGTCCGGTAGAGCCGGGCCGCCTGGCCCTGGGCGCTCCAGTTGTGGTCAAAGATGCCGCTCTTTCCCACAAACAGGGGGGCCAGCTGCTCCAGCGTCTCCGGGGCAAAGCGCTCCCCGTCCCGGTCCACCTCGTTGTCGCACAGCCGCACGGAAAAGACGTAAACCTGTTCCGCCGTCAGCGGTGTGCGGCTGAGGCGGTTGATGTCCTCCAGATGTCCCGGCTGCAAATCTCTCCCGGGCTCCTGAGAAATTTTGATGATCTTCATGTGTTCTCCCTTCTGATCTGTTCTGCCTGGGCCCGGTAGAGGGCGGCTCTGGCCTCCTCCACCAGGTCCTGGAGATCAATGTCCTCCCAGTCCACGGTCACCGTCCCGGCCACTCCGTGGAGCCGCAGCCACAGCCGGCAGATTTTCTCCACCACCGGCTCCACGTTCCTCCGGATGGCGGTGATCTCGCTGGTGAGCAGGTCGGCCTGCTGGGCGCTCATCCGCTCGGTGGACGACCAGGACAGCCCCAGCAGGAAGGGCGGGATGCCCGTCCGGGCAATGAGCTGTTCCAAAATCTGCCGCACCGGCACCTCGCTGTCCAGCACCTGGTTGTCCGCCCCGATGACCTTGATGTCCACGTCACCCACCGCCACAAAGTCCCGCACCGCGCCGTGCCGCGCCGCCCCCATGGCGGAGGACCACTCCCGGGCCACCAGCTCCCCCCGCTCCTGGGCGGACAGGCCGTCCCCCTCGCCGGGCTTGCACACCACGGCGAAGCGCAGATTGCCCGCCCGCTCCCAGTTCTGGCCGATGGCCTGATAGATCTTCAGCAGGATGCTGCACAGGAAGGGCATGGACCGCAGCAGAGAGGCCCCGTAGGGGCAGTCCGTCCCCGGCTGAAAGGGGGTGAACAGCAGCAGCTCCTGCCAGGGCAGCTCCCGCAGCTGTCCGCCCCGGTCCCGGGCGCACAGCCGGAAGTCCAGGGGGGTGTCCCCCTCCCGGATCTCCACCTGTCCCGGGTCGGCGCACAGCAGGGCGGCGATGTCCCGCCCGTCCGGGGTGAGGACCATCTCGCCCACCCCCTGGCCGCAGGTAAACATGGAGTCCAGGTACTGGTCCAGAAAGGACTGGAATCCCGTCTGCCCCCGCCCGGTGTCCACCTGGGTCAGAAACCGGTCCAGCTCCGTCTGCCCCGCCGGGTCCGTGCACTGGACCTTCACCCCTCCGCACAGCCGCACCAGCTTTAAAATGGCGGCGTCCACAATGGGCACCGCCTCCCGAATGGAGCGGTACAGGTCCAGCTCCCCCCGGCACAGGGGCACATACCGGTCCACCGCCCCGAAGGGGTGGCGGACCGGATCCCGCAGCTGTACCTGGGGGAGCCGGGCCTCCGGCTTTTTCTTTGCAAACCACTTCACATCAACTTTCCTCCGTTTCCCGGATGTTTTAGATGGAGCCCCGCTCCACGCTCCCAGCAAAAAAACCTCCGCCGCTCTTTGCCGCCACCGTGGCGGCAAAATACCGAATGTCATCCATGGCGTGGTCGTGTTCCTTGACCACCCGGTCGCCGGCTCCGCCGGAGGTATCCCACCGGTACAGGCCGAACTCCCGAACGGCGTCCTCACAGGGGGCGCAGATGACCAGCTTCCCCGCCCGCAGCAGCTCCGCCGTGGTGCGGATACCGGCGAGCACGTCGTTTTTGGCCCGGTACACCGGCCAGCCCTCCCGGCGGAGCAGCTCCAGAAAGCTGGCCGCCGACGGGTCCACGATCACGCCCCTCAGCATCCGCCCTCCGGCCAGCTCCGCCAGGTCCCGGGCGTACTCCCCATCCGTCTTCTGCCGCCGCGTGAGCCTGGAATCGTAATAAAATTCCTTCACCCGGTACCAAACGCCGCCCTTCTGTCCCCACAGCCCCATGGAGGTGGGATTCACCGTCCCGTAGTCACAGGAGATGTACCAGGGACCGGACACATCTTCCGGGACCTCTCGCACCAGCTCCGGTCCGAAGAAGTCGTACACCAGCCCCTCCGCCGCCGTCCACTCCCCCAGGATGAACCGCCGGTAAAAGGCCCCCTGGAACATGGCCTCATAGCGGCGCACTGTCTCCGGGGACAGGCCGGGGTTATCCCGCATGGTGAAGGTCAGCCGCAGGGCGTTTTTCTCCCCCGCCTTCTGGACCCACTCCCGGTAGAACCAGTGGGCGGGGCTCTCCGGGTTGCAGGAGAACCACAGCCGGCTCCCCCCCACCGAGCACCGGGCGCACACCTGCTCCACAAAGGAGCGGGGCATCAGCGCCGCCTCGTCCAGCAGGGCCCCCGCCAGGGTGATTCGTCCAGGCCGCCGAACAGGTAGAAGGTGTTGCTTCTTCGGCCCAAGCTAATGTCGATCCGGTTCTGAGAGCTCCGCTCCCGCACCTGAAACCCCATCTCCCGGAGCAGGGGCTGCAGCTCCCGCCACAGGTTCCGGCGCACCGCTGGGACCGATTTGCCGCACAGGGCAAAGGCTCTTCCCGAAAAGCAGCTCATGGCCCAGCAGAAGAAGGACAGCCCGGTACACAAGGTCTTGCCGCTGCGCACCGCCCCGTCGCAGAGGATGGCGTCGTACCGGCAGTCCGGCGATCCGGGCCGCCACCAGGTGAGCACCCGTCTCTGCTTGGGAGAAAACCGCATCCCGCTCACGTCTCCGGCTCCTCCATGCTCCGCAGGAACTGCTCCAGCCGCTCCTCTCCGCCGGGGCCGCTCAGCTCCAGCAGCCGCTCCAGGGCCCGCATCCGGTCGGTGAATTTCATCTCCACCGTCCCCGCTCCGCTGCGCCGGAACTCGGTCAGAGCAGACAGGTCCAGCCGTCCGATCACATCCCGCTCCTCCTCCGGGAGGAAGGCCAGCTTCACCGCGTCGTTGACCCTGGCGAAGGCCAGCCGCCCCATCTGCTCCAGCAGGGCCTCCCGGCTCAGGACGATTTTTTCTCTCTTCACCATATCCCTCCTCACCCTAGGGTGCAGAGGCGGAAAAGTTGTATCTTTCTGTCCACATAAGAAAAAATTTCGGGCCTGCGGCGGGATTTTACAGAAAAATTCAGCGGGCCGGGACTATGGTAGAGGGGCGCTCCCATTCGGACAGCAAAAATTTACCGCACCGCCGCCGGGTATAGAAGGCGCTCCGCCTCCACATCCTGACCCCACAGCCAACACAACAATGGAATGGGAGGCGTTTGCCTGATGAAGCGAATTTGTGCCCTGCTGCTGGCCGCGGCCCTGCTCACCGGCTCTGCGGCCGCCGCGGGGGAGCCGGAGGCGGCCCAGCCGGCGCTGGACCTGTCCGCCGCCTCTGCGGTGCTGATGGAGAAGGAGACGGGGACCCTGCTCTACGAGAAGGACGCCCGCCAAAAGCTGGAACCGGCCAGCGTCACCAAGGTGATGACCCTGCTGCTCATCTTCGAGGCCCTGGACTCGGGCCGCATCTCCAAGGAGGACGTGGTCACCGTCTCCGCCTGCGCCGCCGGCATGGGCGGCTCCCAGGTCTATTTAAAAGAGGGGGAGCAGATGACGGTGGACGAGCTTGTGAAGTGCATCACCGTGGTCTCGGGCAACGACGCCGCCGTGGCCATGGCGGAGTACCTGGCCGGCAGCGAGACCGCCTTCGTGGCCCAGATGAACCAGCGGGCCCGGGAGCTGGGAATGGAGGACACCACCTTTCTCAACTGCACCGGCCTGCCCGCCTCCGGCCATGTGACCAGCGCCCATGACATCGCCCTCATGTCCCGGGAGCTGGTGCTCAACCACCCCGGAGTGCGGGAGTACACCACCATCTGGATGGACTCCATCCGGGAGGGGGCCTTCGGCCTCACCAACACCAACCGCCTGGTCCGCTTCTATCCGGGGGCCACCGGCCTGAAGACGGGCTCTACCGGCTCCGCCCTCTACTGCATGTCCGCCACCGCGGAGCGGGACGGCATGGAGCTCATCGCGGTGGTGATGAAGGCCCCCACCTCCGCCCAGCGCTTCGAGGACGCCAAGGCTCTGTTGGACTACGGCTTTGCCGCCTACGCCCTGGTGACCGTGTACCCGGAGTCCCCGCTGGCCCCCATTCCGGTGCTGCTGGGGACCCAGGGACAGGTCCAGCCCCAGCTGGAGCGGGAGTGCCGCCTGCTGGTGCGCAAGGGCCAGGAGGGACAGATCACCACCCGGCTCACCCTGGCCCAGGACCTGGCCGCTCCCGTGGAACAGGGCCAGCGGGTGGGGGAGATGGAGGTGTCTGTGGACGGCCAGGTGCGGGACACCGTCCCCATCCTGTCTGCCCAGAGCGTGGAGCGGCTCACCGCACCCAGGATCTTCACCCGCCTGTTGGAGCGCCTGCTTATGGCCGGACCGGCGCGGTAACAGAGAGAGCCCCGCCGCCGGGCCCCAAAGGGCCC
>CASEKM010000050.1 GCA_949288405.1 uncultured bacterium
TTTTATCAATCTGTGAGAAGGAAAGAGAGGACAACACTATGGAAGAGTTGCTGGACAGCCTGCTGGAGGAGTGCCGCCCCTACACACAGCAGGGCAAGGTGGCCACCTATATCCCCGAGCTGGCCAAGGGCGATCCCTCCAACCTGGGCATCTATATCCTCAGCAGCGACGGGCGGCACTACCAGGCGGGAGACTGGCAGAAGCACTTCACCATCCAGAGCGTGGTGAAGCCCATCCTGCTCCTGCTGGCCCTGATGGACAACGGAGAGGCCAAGGTCCGGGCCAAGGTGGGGGTGGAGGCCACCGGCAAGCCCTTTGACGCCATCAACGTCACCGACTCCCCCCTCCTCAGCGAGCACCTGAACCCCATGGTGAACATGGGGGCCATCGCCATCTGCACCCTTTTGAAGGGCGGGGACTACCAGGAGCGGTTCCAGCGGCTGCTGGAGTTCACCCGCACCCTGGCGGGCAACCCGGACATCGATCTGGACGAGGCGGTGTACCGCTCGGAGAAGCGCACCGGCAGCAAGAACCGGGCCCTGGCCTTCCTGCTCAAGTCCTACGGGATGCTGGACGACGGGGTGGAGGACGTGCTGGACTGCTACTTCCGGGCCTGCTCCATCCGGGTGAACAGCCGGGACCTGGCCCACATCGGCTTTATGCTGGCCAACCATGGCAAGACCCTCCAGTCGGACCACCCCCTCTTTCCGCCCCAGTACGCCCGGTATGTGAACGCCATTCTGCTCACCTGCGGCATGTACGACGGCTCCGGGGAGTTTGCCGTCCAGGTGGGCGTCCCCGCCAAGAGCGGCGTGGGGGGCGGCATCATGGCCGTGGTGCCCACCCGCATGGGCATCGGCATCTTCTCCCCCGGCCTGGACAACAAGGGCAACAGCTTGGCGGGCATTCAGATGCTGGAGCGCCTGTCCCGGCGGATGTATCTGAGCATCTTTTGACTAAGATCGGCCCGCAGCTTACACTTCAGCGCACGAAGGCCCTCCCAGATGGGAGGGCCTTCGTGCAGCAAGGAGGATATTATAAGGACGAGAGAGACGTTCCGGTTCGCTCAGACCTTGAACAGTCCGCCGAACAGGGACAGGAAAATGGGATTGTAGATGTCGTCGATGATGACGGCGAAGGAGGGGTAGAGCACCCAGGCCACGTTGTGCCAGCCGTACTGGTCCATGACCGCCTTCTCGTTGGCCACGGCGTTGGGCCCGGAGCCGCAGCCCCAGCCGCAGTTGCCCGCCGCCATGACGGCGGCGCCGTAGTCCCGGCCGAACATGTTGTAGGAGATGAAGATGGCAAACAGGGCCATGAGCACCGCCTGTACCAGCAGCACCGCGCCCATCTGGCCGGCCACGCCCGCCAGGGCGGTGATGTCGATGGTCATCAGCACCAGGGCCAGGTAGAGCTCCAGGAACATGTGCTCAATGGCGTCCACCTCGGGGGTGTAGAACTTGATGTTGGCGGCCTCCATCACGTTCCGGGCGATGGCGCCGGCGAACAGGCAGCCGATGAACTTGGGCATCTCGATCATGGGGATGTTGTCCAGGAAGCAGTAGATGGGCATGCCCAGGGCGCACAGCAGCAGGACCATGCCGAACATGGACACCATCCGGCCGTTGCTCAGCTCGTTGATCTTGCCGCTGGCGGCGGACTCGGGCTTATCGTTGGGGTCGGACTTCAGGTGGTGGCGGTGGATCAGGAAGGCGGCCACCGGCCCGCCGATGAGGGAGCCCATGATGTTGCCCAGGGTACCGGCGGTGACGCCCACGGTGGTGGCGGACTCAGGGGCGCCCCATTCAATGAAGATGGGACCGAAGGCGGAAGCGGTGCCCACGCCGCCGGACATGGCGGCGGAGGAGCACTGGAGGGCCAGGAAGGGGTCCATCCCCACCAGCTTGCCCACCAGCACGCCCAGCACATCCTGGAGGGTGATGAGCAGGCAGGCGGCCAGGGCGATCATCAGGCACAGCTTGCCGCCGGCGTGGCGGATCAGCTTCCAGCTGAAGCCGAAGCCCACACACATGAAGAACACGTTCTGACACAGGTCCTGGACGGTCTTCACATCAAAGGACAGGGCGATGACGCCGCTGCCCTTCAAAATGGCGACCACGATGGAGAACAGCAGACCGGACACCACCGGGGCGGGAATGGCGAACTTGCGCAGCAGACCGGAGTGATTCACCAGGGCGTGGCCCAGGAAGATCACAATGGCGGCAAAGCCGAGGCTGGTGAGGTACTCAAACTGAAAGGCGTTGACCGCGCCGTCTGTTCCGGCGGTAAAGGTCCCGAAATAGGACAGGATCTCTTCTGCGGTTGGCATAAAAAACCTTCTTTCTCACTGATATGTTGTTGGAACATCGCACAGAGTTAGGGCCCTCTTGTTAAGAAATTGTAAATATTTTTTGTCTTACCGTCAATTATGCGTAAATAAAGTACATCTTTCGTAAGTAAAGTTCTCGTTAAGATTTACGATATATTTACTTAACCCGCTCTGGACGCATAAAACCCCCCACTCCCATGGGAGCGGGGGGCTTGGGAAGAAGGAAGCCGAAGGGATACCGGTCAGGGCATATACCCCAGCGCTTTGGTCAGGGGCTCTGCAATCACCGAGCAGAAGATGGGATTGACGATGTCCAGCACCAGCAGTCCGAAGGGGGGATAGATGACCCAGCCGATGTGGGAGAAGCCGTGCTCGGCCATGACGGCCTTCTCGTTGGCCATGGTGTTGGGGCCGTTGCCCAGGCCCATGCCGATGTGGCCGGCCACGATGACGGCGGCGTCATAGTTGCTGCCGCAGCAGCGGAAGGTGACGATATAGCAGAAGATGCAGGTGGTGATCACCTGGGCGGCGAAGATCAGCACGAAGGGACCGAAGGAGTCGGCCAGCTTGGTCACGTCGATGGTCATCATGGTCATGCCCAGGAAGATCTCCAGGCAGATGTCGCCGAAGGCGTCCAGCTCCTCCGTCCGGACCTCCACCCGGACCACATCCAGGATATTCCGGAGGATGATGCCGCCGATCATACAGCCGATGAAGTAGGGGAACTCGATCATGGGGATCTGATCCGCCAGGTCCTTGATATAGGAGCCCAGGCCGGCGGCGATGATGATGAGGCACACGCTGCCGAGCAGGTTCTTGTTGTTCAGGGGGAAGACTTCTTCCTTCTCGCTCTCCGCCCGGTCCTCGCCGTGGAGGTTGTGGCGCTTGATGAGCATCCGGGCCACGGGGCCGCCGGTGAGGCTGGCAAACACCATGCCGAAGGTGGCGCACATGACGGCCAGCACAGTGGCGTCCGTGGCGCCCAGGGCCTCATAAGTGGGAGCGATGGCGCTGGAGGTGCCCACGCCGCCCATCAGGGACAGGGAGCCCAGGCCCAGGCCCTGGAGGGGGTGCATCCCCAGGACCATAGCCAGAGCCACGCCCAGCACGTCCTGGAACAAAATCAGTCCGATGGTGGCAATGGCGATGCCGATGCACACCCGGCCGCCCTGCTTGATGAGCTTCCAGGAGGCGGTCAGACCCACGCCGGTGAAGAAGATGTCCATGAACCACTCCTTCAGCACAGCCACGTCAAACTCCACCTGGAGGACGCCGAAGCCCCGCAGGATGCCCAGCACGAAGCTGACCACCAGGCCGGCCACCACCACGCCGGGAACGCAGTAGGTCTGGAAGAACTTGACCCGCTTGACCACGGCCCGGCCGACCATGGCGACCAGTGCTGCAATGGCTGCGCTCTGCATGACGTCAAAAGAGATCTCCAACATACAACACACACTTCCTTTCCGCCGCAGCCGTTCTCTCGGCCCGCGGCGCGTCAAATTGGGAGGTGCGGCTTTGGAGGAGACCGCCTCCCGTCCTGATTTGAGTATAGGAGCTTGGCGGGCGGAAAGTCAATTTTTGTAGGTATCGTTTCCCTTATGTAAGTAACTTATACGTTATAAAAATCCCGTTAAAACGTTAAGAAACCATAAAAAATCGTCCTGTTTCTCAGAATACTCTCAGAAACAGGACGGAAGGGACGGGAAAACAGAAGACGTTTGACAGCTCCTCCGGCGCGGCTTTTGTAGCTTTTGGTCCCGCCGTCACCGGCCGGAGGCGCCGGAGCGGCCCATATAGCTGTACCGGATGGAGGGCCGCCCGCCGGTCTGGTAGTCGATGGAGCTGGCCAGCTCCCCCGCCTCCACCATATAGTTCACATACCGGCGGATGGTGATGCGGGACAGGTGGACCTGCTCCGCGATCTCCTCGCTGGTGAGGGCCTGCCCCCGGCTGGCCGCCAGAAAGGCCCGCACCCGCTCCAGGGTGGCGGGGTTGAGGCCCTTGCTCATCTGTGCGCCCCCGGCCTCCGGCCCCTCCTGTCGGCGCATCATCTGGTCGATGGCCCGCTGGTCCAGGCTGCTCTGCTTCCCGGAAAACAGCCCCTGCATCTGGACAAATTTGTCCAGGGCCTGGCGGAACCGGTCAAAGGCGAAGGGCTTGACCAGATAGTCCAGCACCCCCCGGGACAGCAGGCTCTGAACGATCTCCCGGTCGTTGGCGGAGGTGACCATGATGATGGAGGGGTAATGCCCCAGGGCGTGCAGGCGGTCCACAAACTCCAGCCCGTCCATGGAGGGGGTGTAGTAGTCCAGAATGATCAGATCCGGGCAGCAGTCGTCCAGGAGGAGCAGGGCCTCTCCCCCGCTTTTGCACACCTGGAGCACCCGGAAGCGGGAGTCGCTCTCCACATACTGCCGGTCGATGGCCGCCACCATGGGGTCGTCCTCAACAATGATAACCTGATACGCCATATTCATGCCTCCTCCCCAGCCGGGCTGGTAAAGTTCAGAGTGAAGCAGGTACCCGCCCCGGCCTCGGTCATAACGTCAATGGTCCCGTGATACTGCTCCACCAACTGGTGGATGAGGCACAGCCCCAGCCCCCGGTTCTCCCCCTTGGAGGAGACTCCCTTCTCAAAGATATGGGGCTGCAGCTCCGGGGGGATGCCCCCGCCGGTGTCCTCACAGACGATCACATTGCAGTCCGGGCGGCAGTAGAGGGCCAGGCGGACCTCCCGCACCTCGTGGGAGCCCCGGGAGAGCTCCTCAATGGCGTTCTCCAGCAGGTTGCCCACGATGGTGGCGCAGTCCTCCTCGGGCAGCAGCAGGTCCTCCCGGCGGCAGCAGCTGTCCGAGGCCACCGACAGGCGGATGCCCAGCTCGGCGGCGTGCATCATCTTGCCGATGACCAGGGCACAGATGCGGGACACCCGGATACAGTCGGCCGTCTCCCGGATGGCCTGACTGGTCACCAAGCTGCTGTTCATAATGAAGGAGGCCGCCTTCTCCGGCTCCCCGGTCTGGAGGTAGCCCAGGATCACGTGGAGCTTGTTCATAAACTCGTGGTTGAAAAACCGCAGGGTGTCCAGCATGGCCCGGGCGCCGGACAGCTCATCGGACAGCTTGCGCAGCTCGGTCTTGTCGTGGAACACGTTCAGCACCCCGCTGCAGCCGGACTGTCCGGGAATGGGGATCTCGCTGGAGAGCACCTGGTGCCCGCCGATGACACAGGAGCGGTTGTGGACCGGCTGTCCGGTGCGGGCCGCCTGGACGCAGGAGCTGTCCGGGAAGGCCTGGTCCAGCTTCCGCCCCCGCAGGGCCTTCTCCTCCCGGCCAAAGAGCTGGCAGGCCGCCTGGTTGGCAAAGACCACCTTCCCCTTGGGGTCGGTGGCCACCAGGCCGTCCTCCACCGCGTTGAGCACCTCCCCCTGCTGCAGGTAGAGCTCCAGCAGCTCGGTGGGGTGGTAGCCCAGCAGGGAGCGGCGCAGCAGCGCCACCAGCCACCGGGACAGCCCCAGCGCCACCACCAGGGCGGTGAAAAAGACCAGCACGCAGTAGAGCACCAGGCCCCGGATATGGGCGGAGACGTCGGCGGTGAACACCGAGGTCATCACAAAGCCCAGGATGGTCCCGTCGCTGTCCTCCACCCCGTGAAAGGCCCGGCGCTGGGTGCCGTGGGTGCCGTAGCCGGTGGTGATATAGGGGGCGCTCCCCTGGAGGATGGCCTCCTGGTCCCCCTCCACGAAGGAGTCGCCCCCCTCCTGGCGGCTGGTGTGGTAGAAGCGCAGGCTGTTGGCGTCACAGATGACGATGACGTGCAGCCCGTCCAGATTCTCGTTGAGCAGATCCATCTCCCGGGTCACCGCCGGGTCGGGGTAGCCCTGCTTGAGCATGGTTTTCACCGAGTCCAGAGAGGCGATGTAGGAGGCGGCGGAGCGGATCAGGCTGTCGGTGGACTGGAGCTGCCGGCTGATGTCTGTCGCCAGCGTGACGCCCATGGAGAGCAGGAGCAGCACGGCGGCAAAGCCCACAAAGCTGACAAAGAGCTGCTTTTCCAGAGAAAAGCGCTGAATGGCACGAAACACGGCACACCTCCCTCAGACGCGCGCAGGATGCGGGGACAGGCCCGTCAGGCCCTTACAGCCCCTCCATCAGATCGACCAGCATGTAGTTCTCGTCCACGTTGACCTGGCGGACGAATTCGTCCACCGCGGGGATCATCCACTCCCGCTCCCCGCCCCGGACCACATACACGTTGTTGGCGGGGAGGGTGAGCACGTCGGCGATCTTGCCCAGCACCTTTCCGGTCTCGGCCTCCCGCACCTCCATGCCCATCAGGTCGGCCAGGAAGAAGGCCCCCTCCGGCAGGTCGGCGTCCTTCCGGTCGATGTACAAAACGGCGTTGCGCAGGGCCAGCGCCCCATTCACGTCGGTGATGTCCTTCAGCTTCAGGATCACCATATTCTTGTGGACTCTCGCCCGCTCCACCTGGATGGGCCAGTGGGCCTCGTCCACATAGAGGGTCTTGAACCGGCACAGAAAGTCCGGGGAGTCCGCCCAGGGCTGGACCTTCACCTCGCCCATGAGGCCGTGGACATTGGTGATCTTTCCTATCTCCAAATACTGCTGTTTCATGGTAAACCTCCCTCAGCGGGCTTAAAAGACTACAAAAAATCTCCTGCTGCGCGGGGCGCGGGCAGGAGACTCTTGTGAAAGGGGTCAATCGACGATCTCCACCGAGACGCGCTTGCCGGAGCGCTGGGCCACGGAGCGGATCAGGGTGCGGAGCTCTTTTGCGATGCGGCCCTGGCGGCCGATCACCTTACCGGTATCCTCCGGGGCGACGCGCAGCTCCAGAATGGTCTCGCCGTCGGCCTGGATCTCCGTGACCGAGACCTGCTCAGGATGATCCACCAGGTTCTGGGCCACATAGGTCAGAAGCTCTTTCATTGTGCACAGACCTCCAGCCTTAGATTGCACCGGCTTTTTTCAGCAGATCACGGACGGTCTCCGTGGGCTGAGCGCCGGTCTTGATCCAAGCCTGGGCGCGGTCCACGTCCACCTTCAGCTCAGCGGGGTTGACGACAGGGTTGTAAGTGCCGATCTCCTCGATGAAACGGCCATCCCGGGGATAGCGGGAGTCGGCCACGACAATGCGGTAGAAGGGGGCCTTCTTGGCACCCATGCGGCGCAGTCTGATTTTGACCATTTATATTCACCTCCAAATGAATTTTATCAAATATGTGGAAAGCGCCTTGGGCGCTTTGCCGCCGTTTAAAAGGGGAAGCCTCCCGGCATCCCGCCGCCCATTCCGGGCATCATGCCGCCCTTCTTGCCCATGCGCTTGCGCAGGCCCCGGGGCAGCTTGCCGCCGGAGAACTGCTTGGTGATGGACTGGAGCAGCTCGAACTGCTTCAAAAGGCGGTTCACGTCCACCACCTGGGTGCCGGAGCCGGCGGCGATGCGCTTTTTCCGGCTGGAGTTGAGCACCGAGGGGTTCTCCCGCTCGTAGGGGGTCATGGACTGGATGATGGCGGACATCTGCTTGAACATGCCGGTGTTCAGGTCGGCCCCCTCCAGGTCGGAGGCCTTTACCCCGGGGAGCATCCCCGCCAGCTCGGTGAGGGAGCCCATGTTCTGCAGTTGGGCCATCTGGTCGTAGAAGTCGGTGAGGGTGAACTTGTTCTTCCGCAGCTTCTCCTGCAGCTCCAGGGCCTTTTTCTGGTCGAAGTTCTGCTCCGCCTTTTCGATCAGGGAGAGCACGTCGCCCATGCCCAGGATGCGGCTGGCCATCCGGTCGGGGTGGAACACCTCGATCTGGTCCAGCTTCTCCCCCACGCCCACAAACTTGATAGGCTTGCCGGTGACCGCCTTGATGGACAGGGCCGCGCCCCCTCGGGCGTCGCCGTCCAGCTTGGTGAGCACCACGCCGTCGATGTCCAGGGCGTCGTCAAAGGCCTTGGCCGCATTCACCGCGTCCTGGCCGATCATGGCGTCCACCACCAGGAGGATCTCGGTGGGCTCCACCGCCGCTTTGATGCGCCGCAGCTCGCCCATGAGCTCCTCGTCCACGTGGAGGCGGCCGGCGGTGTCCAGAAACACCAGGTCGTTGCCGTGCTCCTTGGCGTGGGCGATGGCCGCCTTGGCGATGTCCACCGGGTCGGTCTGCCCCATCTGGAACACGGGGATGTCCAGCTGCTTGCCCACCACCTCCAGCTGATCGATGGCGGCGGGGCGGTAGATGTCGCAGGCGGCCAGCAGGGGGCGCTTGCCCTCCTTGCGCTTCATCAGGCCGGCCAGCTTGGCGCAGTTGGTGGTCTT
>CASEKM010000051.1 GCA_949288405.1 uncultured bacterium
CCCTTCCTGTTTTCCGCCCTGGCCCGCCAGCCCGACCCGGAGCCGGTCCCTGTGGCCGCGGTGCCCGGCAAGGCCGTGCCGGAGCAGCTGGCCCTTGCCCGCCTGGAGGCCCAGGGGCTCACCCGGCAGGCCGCCCAGTCCCTGTGGGACCGGCTGGAGCCGGCGCTGCGCCGTCAGCTGCTCTCCTCCCTGGAGGAGCCGGCCTGGCTGGAGTGCCTGTCCTTCTCCTTCTCCTGGCCGGAGCGGCTGGAGCGGTACGCGGCCTATCTGTCCCTCCACCCGGAGCTCACCGCCCAGGAGTCGGTGGTCCAGGTGAATATCGGCCTGGACGCCCCGCCCTACGGGGACCCGGAGCCGGCGGAGGACCCGGACAGCCTCACCGCCCTGGTGAACCAGTACCACGCCCTGGCGGCGGACTATGTGCCCAAGCTGACCTACCTGGCGCCCGCCTACACCAACCAGCGGGACCGCCTGCGCCCCGAGGCCGCCCAGGCCTTCGCCCGCATGGCGGACGCCGCCGCCCGGGAGGGGCTGCGGCTCTACAACGCGTCGGCCTACCGCTCCTACGCCACCCAGAAGTGGGTATATCAGCGGTATGTGGGCCAGTCGGGGGCCCAGGCGGCGGACACCTACTCCGCCCGCCCCGGCTGCTCCGAGCACCAGACCGGCCTGGCGCTGGACGTGAACACCGCCAGCCTCAGCGCCCACTTCGAGGAGACGGAGGAGTACGCCTGGCTCCTGGAGAACAGCTGGCGCTTCGGCTTCATCCTCCGCTTCCCGGAGGGGAAGGAGGAGCTCACCGGCTACCAATTCGAGCCCTGGCACTACCGCTATGTGGGCCGGGCCGCCGCCCGGGTGTGCCACGAAAACGGCTGGACGCTGGAGGAGTACCACGCCCGCCTCCCCGCCCCGGGCCGGTGCTGAGGGCCGGATTTTGGAAGATTCGCCCCGAAAAAGCGGAAAGCGGGGGGCGGATTCTCCCATTCGGCGGCTTGCCAGGGGGCGCAATTTCGAGTACAATATCGTCATCCGGCCCGCCGGGGCCGGAACACCATTCTGAAACGCAAGGGGGGAACGCCATGGAGGTCATCCGGGAGGAGCGCCATGGCGTCCTTTTTTATGTCTGCCCGGAGATGCGGGCGGCCGGCTTTCCCCACGGCTTCTCCACCCGGCTGGGCGGGGTGTCCCCGCCCCCCTGGGACAGCCTGAACCTGGGGGGCAGCTGCGGGGACCAGCCGGAGCGGGTAAGCGAGAACTTCCGCCGCTTCTGCGCCGCCGCGGGGACGGACCCGGACCGGCTGGTGAAAAATCAGCAGGTCCACGGGGATACGGTCCGCGCCGTCACCGGGGCGGACGTGATGTCCTTCCCCGGCCAGCCGGGGACGGTGGAGGCCGACGGCCTGCTCACCCGGGAGCCCGGGGTGTGCCTGGCGGTCTTCTCCGCCGACTGCATTCCGGTGCTGCTGTGCGACCCGGTGAGGAGGGCCGTGTGCGCCGTCCACGCCGGCTGGCGGGGCACCGCCCTGGGCATCGCCGCCCGGGGGGTGGAGCGGATGGTCCAGGTTTGCGGCTCCCGGCCCCGGGACATCCTGGCGGCCATCGGCCCGGGCATCTCCACCTGCTGCTTTGAGACCCACGCCGACGTGCCCGGCGGCCTGCGCGCCGGAATGGGCGCCGCGGCGGAGGCGTACATCCACCCCATCCCCGGCACGGAGAAGTACCACGTGGACTTAAAGGGGGCCAACCGGGCCTGGCTGCTCCGGGCGGGGCTGGCGCCGGAGCACATCGCGGTCTGCGCCGCCTGCACCGCCTGCGGCCTGGAAACCTTCTGGTCCCACCGGCGGATGGGCGCCCGCCGGGGGAGCATGGCCGCCCTCATCCAGATCGGGGAGGGGCCATGAGACGACTGCTTGCCGCGCTGCTGTGCTGCGCCCTTCTGTCCGGCTGCGCCGGACCGGGGGAGGGGACAGGCTCCTCCTCCAGCCCGCCGCCCGCCGCCTCGTCCTCCTCCGCCCAGGGGGAGCAGGCCCCGGCGGTGGAGCGCGCCCCCTTCGCCCTGGCGGCCTACCCGGCCCACAGCTTCCACCCGGTGCTGGCGGAGAGCACCGCCAACCTGTCCCTGGCCCCCCTGCTGTACGAGGGGCTGTTCACCCTGGACAGCCAGTTCCAGGCCCAGCCCCTGCTGTGCCAGAGCTATTTCGTCAGCACCGACGGCCTCACCTGGACCTTTGTGCTCCAGCCGGGGATCACCTTCTCCGACGGCACCCCCCTCACCGGGGAGATCGCCGCCCAGGCCCTCCAGACGGCCCGGGGCGCGGGCTCCCGGTACGCCGCCCGCCTCGCCTCGGTGGTCTCCATCCAGGGCAGCGGGGACCAGGTGTCCGTCACCCTCTCCCAGCCCAACGGGGCCCTGCCCCAGCTGCTGGACATCCCCATCTCCCTGGGGGAGGGGACCCGCCCCCTGGGCACCGGCCCCTATGTGCTCACCGACAGCGGCGGGCAGCTCTCCCTCACCGCCCGCTCCGACTGGCGGCTGGGGGCGGACCGCCTGCCCGCCGGGCAGATCCCCCTGGTCTCCCTGAACCGGGCGGACGAGCTCATGTCCGCCTTCAACGCCGGGGAGGTCACCCTCATGGACGTGGACCTGACGGGGACCAGCGCCCTGGGCTCCTCGGGCCGCTACCAGGTGTGGGACTACAACGCCACCCAGCTGCTGTACCTGGGCTTCAACACCCGGCAGGGCCTGTGCCGGGACCCGGAGGTGCGCCGGGGCATCGCCCGGGCCATTGACCGGGACTATATCTCGGACACCATCCTGGCCCGCCACGCGGTCTCCTCCGCCCTCCCGGTCCACCCGGACTCCCCCTGGTACGACCAGGCCCTGGCCGGAGAGCTGAGCTACGCCCCCGCCTCCCTGGAGGGGCTGGGGCTGGAGGGCCGCCCCCTCACCCTGGCGGTGAACATCGAGAACACCGCCAAGAGCGCCGCCGCCACCTACATCGCCCAGCAGCTGGAGCGCGCCGGCCTGGTGGTATCCGTAGAGCGGCTGCCCTGGGCGGACTATTTGGACGCCCTGTCCCGGGGCCGCTTCGACCTGTACCTGGGGGAGGTGTACCTGACCCCCGACTTCGACCTGACCCCCCTGGTGGGGACGGGCGGAGGCCTGAACTACGGGGGCTGGAGCAGCGGCGCCACGGAGAGCTACCTCTCCGCCTTCCGCGCCTCCCAGGGGACGGGCCGCCAGGCGGCCGCCTCCGCCCTGTACCGGCACCTGTGCCAGCAGGTCCCCATCGCCCCCATCTGCTTCCGCAGCGGCACCGTGCTCACCCAGTACGGCCGGGTGGAGGGCCTGTCCCCCGTGTACGGCAACCTGTTTTCCGGGCTGGAGAACTGGGTGATCTCCTGACAGGCCCGGCCGCTCCCTGAGCACCCGCGGCAGACCCCAGGGGCAAACCCCGCCCGCCGGTCATCCGCCGTTTTTGCAGGGGCGGCCCGTGCGGCCGCCCGCCCATAGAACCGATCCCGACCCACCAAATTCACCGGGGGAGAACCCCCGGAGCCGCCCCGCGGCAAGGAGGAAAAGAGATATGAGTGTATTTCGCTGTTATGCAGAAAAGAAGCCCGGCTTCGACGTGGAGGCCCAGGGCCTGTGGAAGCAGCTGCGGGAGCAGCTGGGCCTGGAGTCCCTGGAGGGCGTGCGCATCCTGAACCGGTACGACGCCGACCGCATCGCCCCGGAGGTGTACCAGGCCGCCAAGACCGTGGTCTTCTCCGAGCCCCAGGTGGACGACGTGTACGACGAGACCTTCCCGGAGCCCCAGGAGGCCCACGCCGTCCTGGCGGTGGAGGCCCTGCCCGGCCAGTTCGACCAGCGGGCCGACTCCTGCGCCCAGTGCATCCAGCTCCAGTCCGGGGTGGACCGCCCCCTCATCGCCACCGCCAAGGTGTACCTGCTCATGGGGACCCTGACGGAGGCGGAGCTGGACAAGGTGCGCCGCTATCTGATCAACCCGGTGGAGAGCCGGGAGGCCTCCCTGGACAAGCCCGCCACCCTGGAGCGGGAGCACCAGGAGCCCGGCTCCGTCCCCACTGTGGAGGGCTTCACCGCCCTGGACGAGGCCGCTCTGAAGGACCTGCTGGACTCCCTGGGCCTGGCCATGGACCTGGACGACCTGAAATTCCTCCAGGCCTACTTCCGGGACCAGGAGAAGCGGGACCCCACCATCACCGAGGTGCGGGTGGTGGACACCTACTGGTCCGACCACTGCCGCCACACCACCTTCTCCACCCACATTGACCGGGCGGACATCGCCGACCCGGAGATCCGCGCCGCCTACCAGCGGTATCTGGACGCCCGGGTGGAGGTGTACGGGGAGGAGAAGGCCGCTAAGCGGCCCCAGACCCTCATGGACCTGGCCACCATCGGGGCCAAGACCCTGAAGAAGCGGGGGAACCTGCCCGAGCTGGACGAGAGCGAGGAGATCAACGCCTGTTCCATCCACGTCCCCGCCCAGGTGGACGGGAAGCCGGAGGACTGGCTCCTCATGTTCAAGAATGAGACCCACAACCACCCCACCGAGATCGAGCCCTTCGGCGGCGCGGCCACCTGCATCGGCGGCTGCATCCGGGACCCCCTGTCCGGCCGGGCCTTCGTCCACCAGGCCATGCGGGTGACCGGCGGCGGCGACCCCCGGGTGCCCCTGGACCAGACCACCCCGGGCAAGCTGCCCCAGCGGAAGCTGGCGGTGACCGCCGCGGCGGGCTACTCCTCCTACGGCAACCAGATCGGCCTGGCCACCGGCCACGTGGCCGAGGTGTACCACGAGGGCTATATCGCCAAGCGCCTGGAGTGCGGCGCGGTGGTGGGGGCCGCCCCCGCCTCCAACGTGCGCCGGGAGCGCCCCGCCCCCGGGGATGTGGTCATCCTTCTGGGCGGCCGCACCGGCCGGGACGGCATCGGCGGGGCCACCGGCTCCTCCAAGAGCCACAACCAGAAGTCCCTGACCACCATGGCCTCCGAGGTGCAGAAGGGCAACGCCCCCGAGGAGCGGAAGATCCAGCGGCTGTTCCGGGACGGGGCGGTCACCCGCCTGATCAAGCGGTGCAACGACTTCGGGGCCGGCGGCGTGTCGGTGGCCATCGGCGAGCTGGCCGACGGCCTGGAGATCGACCTGGACGCGGTGCGCAAGAAGTACGAGGGCCTGGACGGCACCGAGCTGGCCATCTCCGAGTCCCAGGAGCGCATGGCCGTGGTGGTGGCCCCCCAGGACGCGGAGGCGTTCATGGCCGCCGCCCAGCGGGAGAACCTGGAGG
Source organism: uncultured bacterium (assembly GCA_949288405.1). GTDB lineage: Bacteria > Bacillota > Clostridia > Oscillospirales > Oscillospiraceae > Lawsonibacter. Next base: position 5,314 of record CASEKM010000051.1, read on the forward strand.
CCTACCCCGTGGCCGTGGTCACCGAGAGCCCCCGGATGGTGATGACCTGGAAGGGCCAGAAGATCGCCGACCTGTCCCGGGAATTTCTGAACACCAACGGGGCGGTGAAGCACGCCGCCGTGTCCGTGGACAAGCAGGAGCGCTCCGCCCTGGGCAAGGCCCAGTTTGCCTCCCTGAAGGAGATGGCCGCCAGCCTGAAGTGCGCCAGCCGCCGCGGGCTGACCGAGCGGTTCGACGGCTCCATCGGCGCGGCCAGCGTGCTCATGCCCTTCGGCGGCAAGACCCAGCGGACCCCCGCCCAGGCCATGGCCGCCCTGCTGCCGGTGCTGCCCGGACAGGAGACCGACCAGGCCAGCGTCATGGCCTGGGGCTTCGACCCGGACCAGATGTCCGTGGACCCCTACGCCGGGGCCTACAGCTCCGTCACCGTCTCCCTGGCCAAGCTGGTGGCCGCCGGCGGCGACTATGAGAAGGCCTACCTCACCTTCCAGGAGTTCTTCGAGAAGCTGCGGGACGAACCCCAGCGCTGGGGCAAGCCCTTCTCCGCCCTGCTGGGCGCCCTGGAGGCCCAGCTGGACTACGGCCGGGCGGCCATCGGCGGCAAGGACTCCATGTCCGGCTCCTTCCTGGACAAGGACGTGCCCCCCACCCTCATCTCCTTTGCCATCGCCCCGGTGAAGGCGGCGGACGTGCTCTCCCCCGAGTTCAAGGAGGCGGGCCATCCCGTCGTCCTGTTCGCCCCCGCGGACGGCACCCCCGCGGCCCAGAAGGCCGCCTGGGACGCCTTTGAGGCCCTGCGCCGCCAGGGGAAGGTGAAGGCCGCCTGGGCGGTGGAGAACGGCGTGGCCGAGGCCGTTATGAACATGTCCTTCGGCAATCAGATCGGCTTCCAGGCCGGCGCGCACCAGGTGTCCTGGTACCTGCTGTGCCCCGGGGCCATCGTGGCGGAGCTCACCCAGGAGGTGGACCTGCCCTGCGCCCAGGTGATCGGCCATACCACCCAGGAGCCGGTCATCGACCTGGGGAGCGAGAAGGCCTCTGTGGCCGAGCTCCTGGCCCTCAACGAGAACGTGCTGGAGAAGGTGTACCCCAACCGGGCCGGCGAGAGCGAGGCGGTGGAGGCCCTCTCCTGGGACAAGCGGTCCATCGCCGTGTGCAAGCATAAGGTGGCCCGGCCCAAGGCGGTCATCCCCGTCTTCCCCGGCACCAACTGCGAGTACGACACCGCCCAGGCCTGCCTGCGGGCGGGCATCGACCCGGAGATCGTGGTGGTGCAGAACCTGTCCACCGCCCTGCTGGCCCAGTCGGCCCAGGCCCTGGAGCAGGCCATCCGCTCCGCCCAGATGGTGGTCCTCCCCGGCGGCTTCTCCGGCGGTGACGAGCCCGACGGCTCCGGCAAGTTCATCGCCTCCTTCCTGCGCTCCCCCGCCCTGTCCGACGCGGTGATGGACCTGCTGAAAAACCGGGACGGCCTGATGCTGGGCATCTGCAACGGCTTCCAGGCCCTGGTGAAGCTGGGCCTGGTGCCCTTCGGAGAGATCCGGGACATGGACAGCGGCTGCCCCACCCTCACCTATAACCTGATCGGCCGCCACCAGTCCCGGTATGTGACCACCCGGGTGGCCAGCGTCAACTCCCCCTGGATGCTCAAATCTCAGGTGGGCGACCTGCACGCCATTCCCATCTCCCACGGCGAGGGCCGCTTCGTGGCTCCCCAGGGCGTGCTGGAGCAGCTGACCGCCAGCGGACAGATCGCCACCCAGTACGTGGACCTGTCCGGCGCCCCCTCCATGGACATCGACGCCAACCCCAACGGCTCCGCCCTGGCCATCGAGGGCATCTTCTCCCCCGACGGCCGCGTCTTCGGCAAGATGGGCCACCTGGAGCGCCGGGGCCCCTTTGTGGGGGTCAACATCCCCGGAAACAAGCACCAGCCCCTCTTCGAGTCGGGCGCGGAGTATTTCAAGTAACGCGCAGCTCTCTGCGTTCCATGCACGCGGCGGCCACCCCTCCCTGGGGCGGGCCGCCGTTTTTTGTCACCCGGAAGAAAAAAATTTACATTTTGACTCCTACCGCCGGGGGCCTGGCCGTGGTATAATAGAAGCAACCAGTAAAAATGTGCGCGGCACCCCGCGCGGAAAGGAAGGCGCCTATGAAACAGATCCCAGAGTATAAGGGGACCCTGCGCAGCCACCTGCTCACCATCCCCCACTGCATCAGCGAGTGCAGCGGCATCCGGGTGTTCGGCCGGCGGATCAAGTCCCTGGTCTTCTCCACCGACGTGGCCATCATCAAGAACGTGAACGCGGACGCCATCATCGCCGTCTACCCCTTCACCCCCCAGCCCTCCATCACCCAGGCTATCATCAGCGTCTCCGACGTGCCCTGTTTCGTGGGCGTGGGCGGAGGCGTCACCAGCGGCGACCGCTCGGTGCGCATGGCCGAGTTCTCCGAGAACCAGGGGGCCTTCGGCGTGGTGCTCAACGTCCCCATCGCCAACGAGACCATCACCAAGATCAAACAGGTGGTGGACATCCCTGTCATCACCACCATCGTCTCCGAGGAGATGGACATCGCCGGGCGCATCGCCGCCGGCGCGGACATCCTCAACGTGTCCGGCGCGGCCAAGACCCCGGAGATCGTGGCCCACATCCGGGAAAAGTTCCCCGACGTGGCCATCATCGCCACCGGCGGCCCCAGGGAGGAGGACATCCTCCGCACCATCCGGGCGGGGGCCAACGCCATTACATACACCCCTCCCACCACCGCCCAGCTGTGCTCCGAGATCATGGTGGACCACCGCAAAAAGTTCGAAAAATGACCCGGACCGGCCCAGGTCCGGCCCCTCCCGGGGGAGCTTCCGCTCCCCCGGGAAGAAAAAATAAAAAGTTTGAAAAAACCTGTTGACATTTCCCGGGGAATGGGCTATAATCTCTCTTGCCCTGTTCGAGAGGACAGGCCCCTTCTAAAAGGCGGCATAGCTCAGTTGGCTAGAGCACTCGGTTCATACCCGAGTTGTCCCCGGTTCGAATCCAGGTGCCGCTACCACTTTATCAAGTTCGGACACCAGTCCGTTCCATATAAAACGGCCCGGTGGTCAAGCGGTTAAGACTCCGCCCTTTCACGGCGGCAACACGGGTTCGAGTCCCGTCCGGGTCACCACCTAACTCCCCGCCGTTTCTCCAATATGGAGGCATAGCTCAGCCGGTAGAGCGTCCGCCTCACACGCGGAAGGTCACAGATTCGAGTTCTGTTGTCTCCACCACATTGTCAGCCGGTAGAGCGTCCGCCTCACACGCGGAAGGTCACAGATTCGAGTTCTGTTGTCTCCACCACATTGCAGCAAATCCGAACCGTTTGGTTCGGATTTGTTGTTTTTTCTCCCGGTCGGCGGGACACCGCCTCCAACGGGTCAGGCCGCAGGAACGAATACAGTTGTCTTTGCCACAGAATCGGTTTTTACATTAGATAACGGGCAGACCGTTGTAATAAAAGAAGTTCGAACAAACCCTATAGTCACAATGGACACATGGATTAGAACAGGTTCAATAAATGAAGATGACACAAATAACGGAGTTGCACACTTTTTGGAACATCTGTTCTTCAAAGGTTCAAAAAATCATGCACCCGGTGAATTTGACAAACTTCTTGAATCAAAAGGGGCAACAACCAATGCTGCAACGAGCAAAGACTTTACACATTATTACATAACAATCCCTTCAAAATATTTTGAAGAAGCACTTGAATTGCATGCAGATATGCTTATGAACCCTCTTATCCCTCGAAAAGAACTTGAAAAG
>CASEKM010000052.1 GCA_949288405.1 uncultured bacterium
CTGGCGTGTATCTCTTGTTCGGTATTCCTTTCGGCATAATAAAGCACCCCACTTGTTATCCAGTATACCATACTGTCTAACAAATGGGGTGCAGTTCAGTGTGAACCGGTCCAGGGACTTTTACCAGCTTCGCTCAAGACCTGGAGAGCGCGGCCTTCAGGTCCACGATATAGTCCCGGATATGGGGAACCGCCTCCCGGCCATACCGCTGGACCAACGTAACGATGGCGGGACCCACGATCACTCCATCTGCCGTATGGGCCAAGGCGGCCCCCTGCGCCGGATCGGAGCCCTCGAAGCTCACCACACAGGGGAGAGCGGGGTTGGCCGCCTTGGCCTGGGCGGCCATGTCCGCTGCACGGCCGGCCAGCACCGCCGGGGCCTCCGTCCCGTCCAGAGAGACGGCACAGGACAAAAACCCCTCCGCCTCCTGTGCGATCATGGCGATCCGGTCCCGGGAGGTGGGGGCGACAGCGGAGAGGAATGCCAGGCCGTGCTCCCGGCACGCCGGAGCAAACTCCTCCTTCTCCTCATAGGGCACGTCGGGGAGCATGAGCCCGTCCGCTCCAGCGGCTGCCGCCTGGGCCAGGAACCGCTGGGTGCCGTAGGAGAACACCACATTGGCATAGGTCACCAGGACCAGGGGGACGTCCGTCTCCTCCCGCAGTCCGCGGACCAGCTCAAGCACCTTGTCGGTGGTGACCCCTGCGGCCAGGGCCCGGGCGCTGGCCGCCTGGATCACCGGTCCCTCGGCAGTGGGGTCGGAGAAGGGGATGCCCAGCTGGATCATACCGGCGCCCGCCTGGGCCAGCGCCAGGACGGCGGCCCGGGTGGTCTCCAGGTCCGGGTCCCCGCAGGTAAGAAACGGGATCAGCGCTTTGCCCTGGGCAAAGGCCTGAGAAATACGGCTCATTCGGAAAGCTCCTCCCCTCGATACCGGGCGATGGCGGCGCAGTCCTTGTCCCCCCGCCCGGAGATGTTGACGACGATGATCTGGTCCCGCTCCATGGTGGGAGCCAGCCGCTTGGCGTAGGCCACCGCGTGGGCCGACTCGATGGCGGGGATGATCCCCTCCAGGCGGCTGAGGTACTCGAAGGCGTCCACCGCCTCCTCGTCAGTGACGGCCACATACTCCGCCCGGCCGCTGTCGTGGAGCATGGCGTGCTCCGGACCGATGCCCGGGTAGTCCAGCCCGGCGGAGATGGAGTACACCGGGGCGATCTGCCCGTACTGGTCCTGGCAGAAGTAGCTCTTCATGCCGTGGAAGATGCCCAGCCTTCCGGTGGCGATGGTGGCCGCCGTATCCGGGGTGTCCGTCCCCCGGCCCGCCGCCTCACAGCCGATGAGGCGCACGGAGGGGTCCCCGATGAAGTGGTAGAAGGCCCCGATGGCGTTGGAGCCGCCCCCTACACAGGCCAGCACCGCGTCGGGGAGCCGTCCCTCCCGCTCCAGGATCTGGGCCTTGATCTCCCGGGAGATCACCGCCTGAAAGTCCCGCACCATGGTGGGGAAGGGGTGGGGCCCCATGACGGAGCCCAGGCAGTAGTGGGTGTCGTCGATCCGCCGGGTCCACTCCCGGAAGGCGGCGGAGCAGGCGTCCTTCAGGGTGGCGGTGCCGGAGGTCACCGGCACCACCTGGGCCCCCAGCAGACGCATCCGGTACACGTTGAGGGCCTGCCGCCTGGTGTCCTCCTCTCCCATGAACACCACGCACTCCATGCCGAACAGGGCGGCCGCCGTGGCGGTGGCCACCCCGTGCTGCCCGGCGCCGGTCTCGGCAATGAGGCGCTTCTTGCCCATCTTTTGGGCCAGCAGCGCCTGTCCCAGCACATTGTTGATCTTGTGGGCCCCGGTGTGGTTCAGATCCTCCCGCTTCAGATAGATCTTCGCCCCGCCCAGGTCCTCCGTCATCCGCCGGGCATAGTACAGCCGGGAGGGGCGCCCGGCGTAGTCGTTCAGCAGGGCGGTGAGCTCCCGCTGAAAATCCGGGTCGCTCTTATAGTGGTCGTAGGCCTCCTCCAGCTGGGCCACTGCGTTCATCAGGGTCTCGGGGATATACTGCCCGCCGTGGATGCCAAATCGTCCCTTGGACATGTTCTCATTCCTCTCTCAGGGGCGGCGGCAGCCGCCCGAATGGTTTTGACCGGGTTCAAACCGTATTGCTGTAATCATACCACAATTTGGGATGTCTGTCACCACCCTCCCGGCGGGTTTTATGCCCCCGGACAGACCGCCCCGCCCCGTTGGCCCGCCCCCCGATTTTCCAGCTCCTCCGCACCCCGGTCCCGGAAGGGCGCGCCGCTTCTCAATGGGGATCGCCTTTCAACCGGCATTGGCCGCAAACCATTGGGCCGTAAGACTTTGTCGGAATGTGTCGAAACATTTTATTCCAATTTCTGGCAAAAATATCTTGCATATCCTGTCTGATTATGATACATTTTACTTGACCGGCGCGGGTGTGTTCGCCCGGTCCTTCACAACATTTTTCCAGGAGGAGAGCAGCTCATATGGAGTATGTCAAAAGACTGCTGGTTGCGGATACCAGCGACGAATTCCGGCGCCATTTGATCGAGGCGCTCCAAAACGAACCGGATCTGGAGGTGGTGGGAGAGACCGGAGACGGTCCGCAGCTGGTGGAGCTGGCCCGGACGCTGGAGCCTGACGCCATCGTCATGGAGATGGTGCTGTCCGGCATGGACGGCATCGAGGTGCTGGAACAGCTCAGGGAGCTCCAGCTGGCGCGCAGGCCCCGGATCCTGGTCCTGTCCAGCTACATCCACGGCACCATCGCCGACCTGGCCGCCGCCAACGGGGCGGACCACTTTATCGTCAAGCCCTGCCGGTTCAGCACCATCTGCACCCGCATCCGCCAGCTGACCACCTTCGAGTCCGGCGAGGAGGACCGGGGCCGGTCCCACAGTCTGGAGACCCTGGTCACCTCCATCATCCACGAGGTGGGTGTCCCCGCCCATATCAAGGGCTACCAGTACCTGCGGGAGGCCATCCTCATCGCCGTGGACGACATGGAAGTCATCAACGCGGTGACCAAGGTCCTCTATCCCGAGGTAGCCAAGCGCTTCGGCACCACAGCCTCCCGGGTGGAGCGGGCCATCCGACACGCCATCGAGGTGGCCTGGGACCGGGGCGACCTGGAGACCCTGCAGAAATACTTCGGCTACACCGTCTCCAATGTGAAGGGAAAACCCACCAACAGCGAATTCATCGCCATGATCGCCGACCGGCTCCAGCTTCAGCAGAAGGAGGGCTGACCTCTCTCCCACGGCAAGACCGGCAGCCGTTCCTGGCGGCCGGAACAGAAAAGAGGACAATTTGTACAATAGAGAATACCAATAGGCGGACCGGAGCCAGTGTCTCCAGGTCCGCCTTGTTTTTTTGTCCCCCATCCCGTATAATAGGCATGTCCGGCCGCCCAAGGGCCGGCAAGGGAGGAGGAATTTGACGCCATGACCATTCAGTATACGCCCCGGGGGGTGTGCTCCCGGGCGTTCACCATCCAGGTGGAGGACGGCGTGATCCAGTCCGTCCAGGTGGTAGGGGGATGCAGCGGCAATCTCCAGGGCATCTCCAGTCTGCTGCGGGGGATGCCGGTGGAGGAGGCCATCCGGCGCATGGAGGGCATCCGGTGCGGCATGAAGCCCACCTCCTGCCCCGACCAGATCGCCCAGGCCCTGAAGACCACCCAGGCGTGAAAAACAGGACCGTGCTGTGTGCACGGTCCTGTTTTTTACCGTCTTCTCCGGCCGCTGTAGTGGCCCCGGCGGCCGATGCCCATACCCGCGCCGGAGCGGTAGCGCCGGCGCTTGCGGAATACCAGCACACGCAGCAGGACCACCACCACCAGGATCAGCACCACCGCCAGCACCAGCTTCACGCCGGCGTTCTGGAAGAAGGTCTCCACCTGGTCCTTGTAGTACAGGAAATCGGAGCGCTCCACCGAGGTGTCGGCCACCAGGTCCAGGGTGCCGTACTCCGTCCCCTCGTATTTGATGACCAGGGTGCCCAGCACCTGGCCCGCCTCCACGGGGGCGTCCACCTCCTCGCTGAACAGGGAGGGCGTCATCTCCACCTTGTCCAGGTCGATGTCCTTGGGCAGGGTGCGGGTGACGGAGCCCAGGGGCTTCACGTTCACCGCGTCCGCCTGGGAGGACAGGTTGACCTTTACCGAGGCCACCAGAGTGTCCTCCGGGGAGAGGGTGACCCGGTGGAAGTTGTCAAAGCCCCACTCCAGCAGCTTGATGGTCTCGCTGAACTGGCGGGCGTCCGTTTTTCCGTCCGGCAGTTTCACCTCCTCCGCCCCCAGGATGACGGAGATCAGAGACATGTCCCCCTCCTGGGCGGTCTCCACCAGGCAGTTGCCCGCCTCGTCGGTGGTGCCCGTCTTGCCGCCGGTGCCCGGGCCGTACAGATATTGGGTGTAGGTCCAGTTGGAGGTGAGGGCGTTGGTGTTGCGGATGATCCGCTCCTCAGACACGCCGTTGGCCGGGAGGGTGTAGTTGGGGCTGGTGAGGATGGTCTGGAACAGGTCATACTCCATGGCCGCCTTCATGAAGCGGGTGATGTCATAGGCGGTGGTGTAGTGGTCCGGGTCGTGGAAGCCGTGGGGGTTGGCAAAGTGGGTGCCCTCGCACCCCAGCTCCTCCGCCCTCTGGTTCATGCGGTCCACGAAGGCGTCCACGCTCCCGTCCACGGCGATGGCCAGGATCTGGGCCACCTCGTTGCCGGAGGGGAGGAGCAGGCAGTACAGGTACTGCTCCACAGTGTAGGTGTCCCCCACCTGGATCTTGGCGGTGGAGCTGCCCTCCGGCACCTCCAGGGCCTCCGCCGTGGCGGTGATAGGGGTCTGGAGGGTGAGCTGTCCGGCGTCAACGGCCTCCAGCACCAGCAGGGCGGTCATCACCTTGGTGATGCTGGCGGGGTACACCTTGTCTCGGGCCCCCTTGTCGTACAGGATCTCGTCGTAGGTGGCGTCCAGCAAAATGGCATTGCGGCAGGTGAGGCCCGGGTCCTCCAGGGCGGCGGCGGACATGGGCAGGAACAGGGTCACCAGCAGAGTCACCGCCGCGAACAGGGCGGGAAAACGGCATTTTTTCATTGGGCAATTCTCCGTATGTATGATATAATAAGAGGGAACCGCCGGCCCATGGCCGGGGCGCATATTCTGTAAACCACATTATAACAAACCGGCCCCAATGCCGCAAGCGTTAGGAGAGAGAAAAATGGCTGGAATTTCCCGGTTTGAAAAAGGGGTGCTGGCCCTCACCGCCGGATTCGTCCTGTTCACCGGCGGCTGGTTCCTGGCCGGACAGGGCGCGCCCGAGCCCTATACCGTGACGGTGGAGGCCGTCCGGGAGGAGCCCGCCGCCCCGGACCCGGCCCTGGAGGAGACCGGCGAGGACGGCCGCCCCGACAGCCTGCTGCCCGACGAGGTCATCAATGTGAACACCGCCGACGTCTATGACCTGGACCGGCTGCCCGGCATCGGTCCCGCCAAGGCGGAGGCCATCCTCGCCTATCGGGAGGAGCACGGCCCCTTCCAGTCGGTGGACCAGCTGCTGGAGGTCTCCGGCATTGGGGAGGTCACCCTGGAGAACCTGCGGCCCTATGTGACCGCGGGGAGCTGACAGCCTGGACCGCCTCAGGGGCGGAGCCGCCCGCAAACGCAAAACAAGGAGTTTTTCTATATGGCAAAAATACTGGTAGTAGATGACGAGAAGGTCCTGGTGAAGGGCATCACCTTCAATTTGAAGAACGAGGGCTATCAGGTGGAGACCGGCTACGACGGCGAGGAGGCGGTGGAGCTGGCCCGGGAGGGGAACTTTGACCTGATCATCCTGGACCTGATGATGCCCAAGATCGACGGGCTCCAGGCCTGCATGCGCATCCGGGAGTTCTCCAATGTGCCCATCATCATGCTCACCGCCCGCAGCGAAGACACGGACAAGATCATCGGCTTTGAGTGCGGGGCGGACGACTATATCACCAAGCCCTTCAACATCCTGGAGCTGAAGGCCCGGGTGCGGGCCCTGCTGCGCCGCTCCGGGGCGGCGGGGCAGCGCCAGACCGGGACCGGCGCCCTCACGGTGGGGCACATCCGCCTGGACCCCAACGAGCGCTCCGCCTGGAAGGACGGCAGGCCGGTGGAGCTCACCGCCAAGGAGTTCGACCTGATGGAGCTGCTCATGCGCAACCCGGGCCGGGTGTACAGCCGGGAAAACCTGCTGAATGTGGTGTGGGGCTATGAGTACATCGGGGACTACCGCACGGTGGATGTGCACATCCGCCGCCTGCGGGAAAAGCTGGAGCTGGACCCGGCCAACCCGGAGTATATCCGCACCAAATGGGGCGTGGGCTACTACCTGAGCAGCCGCGGGGCCTCCGCCGGCACCTCCGCCCAGTGACCCGGTTTTCCAAGAGAGGATGAGACGCGCCATGGCGGCTGCCAAGGACAAACAGAAGATCCCCTTTTTCGCCCGCCTGCAGGTGAAGTATGCCCTGAGCTACCTGGCCCTGCTGGCGGCGGTGCTGGCGCTGCTGAACACCTACCCCCTGATCGCCTCCCAGAACCTGCTCATCTCCTCCAAGGAGGACTCCCTGCGCAGCCAGACGGCGGTGATGGCCTCCGCCCTGATGGAGCTGGAGTCCCTGTCCGCCGACCAGGTGGCCCGGGTGATGAACATGCTGGACAACATGGGGCTGGAGCGCATCCTGGTCACCGACCCCTCGGGGCTGATTTTGTACGACAGCCTCACTCAGGAGGACCAGGAGGACGCGGAAAACGCCCCCCAGAGCTCCGCCGCCGGCGAGGCCCCGCCCCAGGAGGAGACCTACCGGTACGCCCTGTTCCAGGAGGTGGCCCTCGCCCTCCAGGGGAACGACGTGCTCTACTCCCGCTATGAGGACGGGATCTTCTTCTCCACCGCCGCCGCCCCCATCGTGTACCGGGGCATGACCATCGGGGCCATCTACGTCTGCGACTGGGACAACGCCCAGGGGAAGCTGCTGATGAATTTGCAGCAGAACCTGAGCACCATCTCCCTGGTGCTGGTGGTGCTCGCCCTGACCATCAGCGCGTTCTTCTCCAAGGTGCTCACCTCCCGCATCGGGGCCCTGCTGCGGGCCATCCGCATCGTGGGAGAGGGGGAGTACGGCCACCGGCTCCAGCCGGCGGGCCGGGACGAGCTGGCCCATCTGGCGGAGGAGTTCAACCAGCTCACCGACCGCCTCCAGGCCACTGAGGAGGTCCGACGCCGCTTCGTCTCCGACGCCTCCCACGAGCTGAAGACCCCCCTGGCCTCCATCCGCCTGCTGGCCGACTCCATCCTTCAAAACCAGGAGATGGACCGGGAGACCGTTCAGGACTTTGTCAGCGACATCGGGGACGAGGCCGAGCGCCTCACCCGCATCACCGAGCACCTGCTCTCCCTCACTCGGCTGGACAGCCTGCCGGTGGGCGAGACCCAGGTGGTAGACCTGTGCCCGGTGGCCCGGCGGGCGGTCTCCATGCTCCTGCCGGTGGCCGACGCCGCCCAGGTGACCATCCAGACCAGCTGGAAGCCGGGCTGCACCCTGCGCTGCACCGAGGACGACTTGTATCAAATCTGCTTCAATCTGGTGGAAAACGCCGTCAAGTACAACTTCCCCGGGGGAAAGGTGTTCGTCTCCGCCCGCCGGGACGGGGACCAGGTGCTCTTCGAGGTGGCGGACACGGGGATCGGCATCCCCGAGGAGGAGCTGCCCAAGGTATTCAACCGCTTCTACCGGGTGGACAAGGCCCGTTCCCGGGCTGCCGGCGGCACCGGCCTTGGCCTGTCCATCGTCCGGGACACGGTGCGCCGCCACGGAGGCTGGGTCACCGCCCAGCGCCGGGACCCGGAGGGCAGCGTATTCACCGTGGGCTTCCCCTGTGAGACCCCGGAGGAAGGAGGCGAGCCCCTGTGAGACGGACCTTTCTCGCCCTGGCTGTTGCCCTCTCCCTTCTGCTCTCCGGCTGCGGCGGCGGGCAGCGGGACGACGGCGTCTTGCTGTACTTCCGCACCGACCCGGCGGACCAGTCCCAGGTCCACGGCCCGGCCATTCGGAGCCAGCCCTATACCGGTCCCGCCGGTCCGGGGGTGGAGGAGTTGGTGGATGCCCTCCTGGCCGGTCCCACCCAGCCCGGCCTGGTCTCCCCCTTCCCCCAGGGACTCTCGCTTCAGAGCTGGGAGCTGGCGGACGGGCTGCTCACCCTGAACTTCTCCGAGCAGTACGGGGGCCTGGCGGATATCTCCCTTACCCTGGCGGACTACTGTCTGGTGCTCACCCTCAGCCAGGTGGAGGGGGTGGACACGGTGCAGATCCAGTCCGCCGGGCACACCTACCACTCCCGCAGCCACCAGACCATGAAGCCGGAGGAGGCCGTCCTGGACCAGGACCTGCCGGAGGAGGTCCTGACCGGAGCCGAAGGGGAGGATTAGGCTCCTGCCTCTGAGGATCGAAGTCCCGCTGAACTGTAAAACAGGACCGGCGCGCCGCCCGGCCGGGAGGAAACACTCCTCCG
>CASEKM010000053.1 GCA_949288405.1 uncultured bacterium
TTGCCCCGCAGCTCGGAGCCCACGAACTTATACTTGTCCCAGTTCTTGTTCACCTTCACGTCGGCGTTGGCGGGAATGGTGTGACGGGCCACGTCCAGCATCTTGGAAATGGTCAGCTCGGCCACGGCGTTGGCGTTCATGCCGGGGGCATTGAAGACCTGGATGCCCTTGGCCTTGGCGGTATCCATGTCAATGTGGTTCAGACCCACGGAGCACACGCCGATGACCTTCAGGTTCTTGGCGGCGTCCAGGATCTCCTTGTTGATGGCGGGGTCCACGCGCATGATGAGCACGTCATAGTCGGGGATCAGCTTGGCCAGCTCCTCCTGAGTGGGCAGCATGTGGGTATCCACCTGCATATACTTGCTGAACTCCTCCCCGATGCTGCTGTGGACGGCGTCAATGATCAGACATTTCATGGCGATCGAACTTCCTTTCTCTCAAATCACAATTTTCATTGGATATGGTCTGCGGGCGGTCCCCGCACTGCCATTCTTTTTTGGTATGCTCCTGCGGATTTGCAGTCGATAACAGCATACATTTCCAGGGCAGAACAGGCCGCTTTTTTCATTTTGCCCTGTATTTTGATACTATTAAACCATAAAATTGACATTCCGAACAGCAGATTTTTGCTGATGGTTGCCACAGCTTTTTCGTTGTGGTATACTGGAGGAGACCCAAGGAAAAAATGACAGTTCTCATTCATTTTTTGGAAGGAGGCCCTATGAATTTTCTCCATCTGAAATATTTCCTGCTCGTAGCCGAGGAGCTGAATATCACCCGGGCGGCGGAGCGGCTGTACATCTCCCAGCAGTCTCTGAGCAACCACATCAGCAACATGGAGAAGGAGCTGGACGTGAAGCTGTTCACCCGCTCCCCCAAGCTGTCCCTCACCTATGCGGGGGACCTGCTGGTGGAGACCGCCACCCAGATCCTGGACCTGCACAGCCAGTACCTGGCCAAGGTGGGGGACATCAACCGGCACTACATGGGGGTGCTGCGCCTGGGCATCTCCCACACCTGCGGCCTGGCCCTCCTCCCGGAGATCCTGCCCCAGTTCCAGGCGGAGTTCCCCATGGTGGAGTTCTCCCTGTTCGAGGGCAACTCCACCCATCTGGAGGACGAGCTGGCCCACGGCCGGGTGGACCTGATCGTGTGCTTTCAGCCCATTATGATGGAGGGGGTGGAGGTGGTCCCCCTCACCGAGGAGACCCTGATGCTGGTGGTGCCCAAAACCTTCACCGACCAGCTCTTCGGGGACCGGGCGGAGGAGGTGCGGGAGCAGTTCGCCTCCGGGGCGGACATCGACTGCTTCCAGCACCTGCCCTTCATCCTCATCAAGCGGGGCAACCGCACCCGCAGCACGGTGGACCAGTACTTCAGCCGCCACTTCTTCAAGCCCAAGCTGATCCTGGAGACGGAGAACACCATCACTACCCTGGCCATGGCCGAGGCGGGGGTGGGCATCACCATCTGCCCGGAGCTGTTTTTAAAGACCATCCACGTCACCGCCTCCCAGTCCTCCACCGACCAGCTGGACTTCTTCCCCCTCACCGACCCCTCCACCATCTGCAAGCTGGTGGTGGGCTACCGCCGGGACCGGTACCTGTCCCACTTCGGCGAGCGCTTTATCCAGCTCACCCAGGACGCCCTCGGGGTGGCGGAGACCTCCATCCCCGCCGGGGCATAAGGAGCGCGCCATGGAACAGCCGACCAAGGACCGCCTTTACCGCAGTGCGCTCCAGGTGTTGCGCTTTCTCAAGTGGGTGCTGTACTCCGGGGCCACCGGACTTCTGGTGGGGGCGGTGGCCTCCGCCTTCCACCTGGGCATCGACTGGGGGGCCCATCTGCGGGCGGACCGCCCCTGGGTGCTCCTCCTCCTGCCCCTGGGGGGCGTGGCCATCGTCTTGCTCTACCGCCTGAGCGGCATGGAGAAGGACCAGGGCACCAACCTGGTGCTGGTGGCCGTGCGGGAGGCGGAGCCCATGCGCCTGCGCACCGCCCCGCTGATCTTTCTGGCCACCATCCTCACCCACCTGGTGGGGGGCTCCGCCGGGCGGGAGGGGGCGGCCCTCCAGCTGGGGGGCTCCCTGGGGGCCTGGATGGGCAAGGCCGTCCACCTGGACGCCAAGGACCGGCGGGTGATGGTCATGTGCGGCATGTCCGCCGCCTTCTCCGCCCTGTTCGGCACCCCCATGACGGCGGTGCTCTTCTCCATGGAGGTGGTCAGCGTGGGGGTGATGTACTACGCCGCCCTGGTGCCCTGCACCGTGTCTGCCCTCACCGCCTTCCAGGTGGCCCAGGCCATGGGCCTGCACCGGACGCCGGGCTATGAGATGGGGGCGGCCTCCGCCCTGAGCCCGCTGACCATGGCCCAGGCCGCCGCCCTGGGCCTGCTGTGCGCCCTGGTCTCCATCCTGTTCTGCAAGGTCATGCACACCGCCCCCAAGGTGTACGCCCGCTTTCTCCCCGATCCCCTTCTGCGGGCGGCGGCGCTGGTGGGGAGCCAGGACTACAACGGGGCGGGGGACGCGGTCATCCGGCGGATGCTCTCCGGCGAGACCATCCCGGCGGCCTTTCTGCTGAAGATCCTGTTCACCGCCCTCACCCTGGGGGCCGGCTTCCGGGGCGGCGAGATCGTCCCCGCCCTGTTCACCGGGGCGGCCTTCGGTACCCTGGCGGGCCCGCTGCTGGGCCTGCCCCACGGCTTCGGCGGGGCCCTGGGGATGGCGGCGGTGTTCTGCGGGGCCACCAACTGCCCCATGACCTCCATGATGCTGGCCTTCGAGCTCTTTGGCGGGGAGGGCCTCCCCCTGTACGGGCTGTGCTGCGGGGTGTCCTATATGCTCTCCGGCTACTACGGGCTGTACAGCGAACAGAAGATCGTCTACTCCAAATTCCGCACCCAGTGGGTAAACAAAAAGGCAAAATAGGCAAAAAGATCCCTCCGCGGCGCCGGGCCGCGGAGGGATCTCTTTCATTCAGCTCTGGGGCGCTCAGCCGTCCAGCTGCTGGGCCACGCCCTCCAGGTAGTTCACCTTCAGGTTCTCCGCCTGGCCGGCGTCGATGGCGGCGGCCACCTCCGGGTCGATGGGCAGCTGGGCCAGCAGGGGCAGCCCCAGCTGCATGGCCTCCTGCTCCAGGTGGCTCTTGCCGAAGATGGCGTGCTTGGCGCCGCAGTCGGGGCACTGGTACCAGCTGTAGTTCTCGATGAGGCCCAGCACGGGAATGGACATCATCTGGGCCATGTGCACCGCCTTGGTGACGATCATGGACACCAGGTCCTGGGGGGAGGTGACCACGATCAGCCCGTCCACCGGCAGGGACTGGAACACGGTGAGGGGCACGTCCCCCGTTCCGGGCGGCATGTCCACGAACATATAGTCCACGTCGCCCCACTCCACGTCGGTCCAGAACTGCTTCACCACCCCGGCGATGACGGGGCCCCGCCAGATGACCGGGTCGGTCTCGTTGTTGGTCAGCAGGTTCAGAGACATGATCTTGATGCCGCCGGGGGTCACGGCGGGCTGGATACCGTCGTCGGTGGCCATAGCGTGCTCATGGATGCCGAAGGCGGCGGGGATGGAGGGGCCGGTGATGTCCGCGTCCAGGACGGCCACCTTCTTGCCCCGCTTGGCCATAGCGGCGGCCAGGGAGGCGGTGACGGTGCTCTTGCCCACGCCGCCCTTGCCGCTGATGACGGCGATGACCCGCTTGATGCTGGACTTGGCGTTGGCCGGGGCCCTCAGGTCCCGGGAGGAGCAGTCCGCGCTGCAGGAGGAACAATCGTGCGTACAATCTGACATTTTTGAAAAACTCCTTTCTGCCCACACACAAAAAAGGAGGGCATCGAACACAGTTCAAACACCACTATTATAGCGGTTTTCCAGGCATTTGCAAGTCCTTTCCAGGGCAGTCACGGCACCAGGGTGTTTTCCGTGACGATATCCCCCTGGCTGTCGGGGGCGGTGAAGTAGTAGGTCAGGATCTCCGCCGCCAGCGAGGCCAGCACGGAGCCGCTGCCGCCGTGCTCCACCACCAGGGAGACGGCGATCTCCGGGTCGTCATAGGGGGCGTAGCACACGAAGACGGCGTTGGAGTCGCTGGTGGAGCTCACCTGGGCGGAGCCCGTCTTGGCGCCCACCTCCACCGGCACGTTTCGGAAGGCGTTGGCCAAAGAGCCGTCGTTGGTGGTCAGGTCGTGCATGCCCTCGGTCACCGCCTCCAGGTTCTCCGGCGCAATGTCCAGCTCCGCCTGGACCTGGGGCTCGTACTCATAGATCACCTGGGAGAAGTCGCTGGACTTCACCTCTTTCAGCAGGTGGGTGGAGTACCGGGTGCCCCCGTTCACCAGGGTGGAGATATAGTTGGTCAGCTGGATGGGGGTGACCTGGGTGCTCTCCTGGCCGATGGCCACGGAGGCGATGTTGCCCTCGTACCAGGTGCCCCCCCGGGACTCGGTGTACTCGGGGCTGGCCAGGGTGCCGGCGCTCTCCCCCACCTCGATCCCGGTCTTCTGGCCCAGACCGAACATCTCGGCGTACCGGTCCAGGGCCTCGATGCCCACCTGATAGCCCACCTCATAGAAGAAGTAGTTGCAGGACACCTCGATCGCCTCGGTCACGTTCACCAGACCGTGGTTGCCCCCGTACTGCCGGAAGATCCAGCACTGGGGCTGGGGAGAGGTCCAGCGGGTGTACCGCCCCTCGTCTTTGATCTTTGTGGAGGGCGTGATTTTTTCCGTCTCCAGACCGGCCACGGCGGTGATCATCTTGAAGGTGGAACCGGGGGGATACAGGCCGCTGAAGGCCCGGTTCAGGAAGGGCGTCAGGGGATCCTCATAGTTTTCCTGATAGTCCTCGTTGTAGGTGGTCAGGGAGAAGGTGGGGTAGGAGGCGGCGGCCAGGATCTCTCCGGTGTCCACCAGCTGCACCACGCAGGCGGCCCCCTCCACCTGGTCGCTCAGACCGGGCACCCGGGCGGCCAGCAGGTCCTCCACCATCTTCTGCAATTCGATGTCGATGGTGAGGAACACATTGTCCCCCGGCTGGGGGGCCTGGGCCTCCCCGGTCTCCTCGTCCGGCAGCCACACGGAGGAGGTGATCTTCCCCTCCTCATTGCGGGTGATGGCCCGCACCCCCGGTTCCCCGTGGAGGTAGCTCTCAAAGGCCAGCTCGGCCCCCTCCCGGCCCACCTTGTCGTTCTGTGTGTAGCCCTGGTCCAGCCCCAGGTAGTAGTCCACCACGTCGGCCTCCATGGAGGCCACCCGGCCCAGGATGTGGGCGGCGCACTCGGTCTCGTACTTGCGCACGGAGGTGGTCTCGATCTCCACCCCCTTCAGGCCCAGCTCCTTGACCCGGGTGATAAAGTCCACGTCCACGTCCTCGGCAAAGTAGTACAGGGGCCAGTTGGTGATCCGGTTGCGGTAGTAGAGCTCAAAGAGCACCCCCGCCGCCGCCCGGGCGTCGGTCTGGGACATGTCCCCGATGTTCAGGGTGGGGACCTCCCCGCCGGATTCCTCCGCCGCGTCCTCGTCCACCGCGCCCTCGCCCTGGATGCCGAAGTCCCTGCACATCATCCCCAGCAGCTCCTCGGCGGTGGGCAGCTGGTAGGGCTCCGGCTCCTCCTGGGGCTCCTCCTCCGGCCCCATGCCGAAGAAGGCCTTGATCTTGTCCCACAGGCCGGGCTCCTCCCCGCCGGCGGTCTCCGACTCCGGGATCTCCCCCTCCGCCAGGTCCTCCGGGTCCTCGATCCACCCCATGTACACCGCCAGACGGCCCAGCTGGGTCATGCTGTAGACGGTCTCCCCGTTTTCATCGGTCTCCGCGGTGTAGAAGGGGCGCTCCACCGTGTAGGCGAAGGGGGCCGTGGTGGTCATGGGCAGGCTGTCCGCCCAGGTCACCCCCTCCTCCCGGCACACCTGAATGAGGGAGAGCAGCGTCTGGCACCGCTCCTCCTCCGTCTTCCCCATCAGGGACAGGCTCAGGGTCACTTGGTAGGAGATCTGGTTGGACACCAGCACCTGGCCGTTCCGGTCCAGGATGGGGCCCCGGCTGGCGGGGACGGTCTCCGTCTCATAGGTGCGGGCCACCGACTCCCGGGCGTACTCCGCCCCGTTGGTGTACTGGATGCTGTACAGGTTGGAGCATAAAACGGTCATCAGGACGGCCAATATCACCACCACACCCAGGATGCGGCGGCCAAACTGTTTGGGATCCATGGAAAACCTCCTCTCTTGAGGAACTGCCGGGGGCGCTTCAGGCCAGGCGGGTGCCCCCCACCCGCCGGTAGATCAGATGGAACAGTGCGTACACCGCCGGGGTCCAGCACAGGGACAGCAGCATCTCCGGCACCGCCACCCGCAGCAGCACGTCCAGGGTGTCCAGGCGGATGAACAGGGCCCGGATCAGCTGCAGCCCGTCCAGCACCCCCAGCACCACCCCGGAGCACAGCAGACAGCTGAAGAAATTCTGACTGAGCACATACTGGGCGGCGGCGCCCACCGCCATCCCCGCCAGGGTCATGCCGAACACCAGGCCGCCGAAGCCGCCGGGGTAGGACAGCTCCCACAGCAGCCCCACCGCCAGGCCGAAGCCCGCCCCGGCATAGGCCCCCTCCAGCACCGCCACCGACACCACCGCCAGGGGCAGCAGCAGGGGGATGATTCCGAAAAAGGTCAGCCGGTTGAGCACAAAGGCGTCCAGCACCCACACGGGCAGCAGCCCCAGGGCGTAGAAGAGCCACTTATGAATTTGATCCCGGGTGGTCACGATATCACTCCGTTCAATTAGGAATTAGGAGTTGGGAATTGATGAATTCCGGAAACGCGTCCAGTTCTGAAGCGTCTCTATTCCACAATATCGAAGTCTTTGATGACAAAGACCTCCACCAGGGTGTCCAGGTCCACCTCAGGGACGACGACCGCATAGCGGTTCATGCCGGAGGCGTCGTTGAAGACGCCCTCCACCTGGCCTACCACCAGCCCGGAGGGGTACACGTCCCCCCGCCCGGAGGTGAGCACCTCGTCCCCGGCCACCAGCTGGGCCTCGTCGGGGAGATAGCCCAGGCGGAGCTTTCCCTCCTGCATCAGGGCGAAATCCCCCTCCAGCACGCCGGCGCTGTTGGTGCGGGTGATGATCCCGCCCATCTCCATGCTGGTGTCCACCACGGTGGACACCACGCAGTAGTGGCTGCCCACCTCAGACACCACCCCGGCCAACACACCGGTGGAGGTGACCACACAGTTGCCCGCCTGGATGCCCGACTCCTCCCCCTTGCTCAGGGTGAGGGTGGACTGCCAGTTGGAGGTGGAGCGGGCGGTGACCTTGGCGGACTCAAAGACGAAGTCCCGCCGCTTCTCCCGCAAATCCAGCAGGTCCCGGAGCAGCTCGTTCTCCTGGATGGCCTCCTCCCCCTCCCGGAGCTGCTGCTCCAGCCGGGCGTTCTCCTCCTCCAGGTCGGCGATCTGCTGCTCCATCTCCCCGTAGCGGAAGACATAGCGGGACACCCCCTGGAACCAGTCCCCCACCGCCGCCGCGCCGCTGCGCACCGGGGCGGTGATGGTGGTCACCAGGTTGGACAGGGGGTCGGCGTTCCCCCCCATGACGGCGGAGGAGATCCCGATGAGGATGCTCAGCAGCAGGGCGATCACCAGCAGCCATACGCCGTTGCGGCGGAAAAAATCTTTCACAGCTCCCGCTCCTTCTGCGCGGCCCGGGCCAGGGGGTCCACTCCGAACCGGGCCAGGATCCGGCCCAGTCGGCACACCGGCAGGCCCACCACGTTGAAATAGTCCCCGGTGATGCCCTCCACCAGCAGACAGCCGTACCCCTGGATGCCGTAGGCCCCGGCCTTGTCCATGGGCTCCCCTGTGGACACATAGTCCTCGATCTCCCCCTGGGTGAGGGGGCGGAAACGGACGGCGGTGGCCTCGTGCTCGGTGACGGTCTCCCCGCCCCGGCGGACGGTGACGCCGGTGTACACCGTGTGCTCCCGCCCCGACAGGGCGGCCAGCATCTCCGCCGCGTCCCTCCGGTCCCGGGGCTTGCCCAGCACCCGGCCGTCCACAGACACCACCGTGTCCGCCGCGATGACCAGGTCCTCCGGCCCGGCGCCGGCGGAAATTTCCTCCGCCTTCTGGCGGGAGAGGGACTCCACCAGCTGGGCCGGGGTGAGGGATGGATCAAAGCGCTCCTCCCCCTGGGCGGGGCGGATCAAAAAGTCTGAGATCCCCATCCGCTCCAACAGCTCCCGCCGCCGGGGGGATTGGGACGCTAAAATTACGGCCATGGAGCCGCCTCCTTTCAGTTATATCCTCTGCTTACATTCCAATTTGTAGTCATATTTGTGGGTTTTTAGGGGGGGCACCCGCCGCCCTTGGAGGTCTTTCTCCTCTGTAGGGCGCGACGACCTCGGCGCGCCGTCCCAGTGGTTTCCCGCAGGGGGATTTCGCCGCCTGCGGGCGGCGAGTTCCTTTGCCCATGGCGGCAAAGGAACCAAAACGCCACCGGGGACGCGTCCGATGGGTTACGGCTCCGCTAACGCTCCGCCTAGACCCATAGGCCGCTTTCCCCGGACCCCATTACGGGGGTTATCCCTTGAAGCGGGCAGAATCCTTCCGGCGTGCAAAATCTGAGTGCTTGGGTGCGGTTTTTTCCGGGCCACTGGGCCCTGGGTGTGTAAAAATTGCGGCTGGTGCGGTTCCACAACTGCGCCTGAGTTTGCCGAGCCAACGCCCCCGGTCCAGTTGCCGTCGTAGGGGCGGCCCCATGTGGCCGCCCGCGGGCCGGTCTGGGACCGGCCCCTACGATATTCCCCGGACAGTCTTTTGTATGTTCTGTAGGGGCGGCCTTTGACCGCCCAAAAGCCTTCCCCCACCAAGGGGGAAGGTGGCACGGCGAAGCCGTGACGGATGAGGGTGGGTTCTTGAAATGCGCTCCTACTGGTTTCCGGTGGACTGTAGGGGTGAACCTGTGTGTCCGCCCCGGTTGTGCGGACATCTGGTCATCAGGGCGCACACATAGGTGCGCCCCTACAGGCATTTCGGCAAATCCCCGCAAAAACAGGGGGCAACCTTTGGTTGCCCACAAGCCTTCCCCTTTAGGGGAAGGTGCCGAGCGTATGCGAGGCGGATGAGGGGAGCGGCCAAAGGCCGCCCGCGGGCGCGCACAGCGCGCCCCTACAAATGTCCCGGAATTTTCGCAGGGGCGGGTACCCTCACCCGCCCGTCCCCCCTCGGGGATGCTTTTGAACGCGCAGGCGCTTACCCCTCCATCTGGGCCTTCTCCGGCCCCCTGTCCAGAGACCCGGTGACGTGGATGGCGTGGCCCCAGAACAGGTCCCCGTCGTTGAACCAGAACTCAAAGGCGCCGTCCCCATAGATCTGCACCGCGTCCAGCTCCATGCGCGCCATGAACTGCTCCGCCGTGATCTCCTCCGGCTCCCGCTCCTCATTGCCCGCCGAGTCCTGCTCCCAGTCGTTGGCCAGCTCCAGCAGCTGCTCCGCCGCAAAGGCGCGCACCCGCTGATCCCACTCCTGCTGCCCCTCCATCAGGGTGTGGAAGTGCGCCAGGCAATCCGCCCGGTCCTCGTCCTTGTCAAAGTCCAGGCGCACCGGCTGGCCCAGCCAGTCGGCCTCCGCCTCGAACCACCCCACCGAGCGGTTCAGGGTAAAGGTCCCCAGCCCCTGCTCCCAGAAGGAGACGGGCTGCTTCTGCTGGTCCAGGATGGCCTTCATCTCCGGGTCCATCACCGGCTGGGGCAGCTCCGTCATCAGGAAGGACGTGAGATCCTCCGAGGGGCGCACCGTCACCTGGATGATGCTGTCGGGCATGGCCCGGCGGCGGAGATAGGCCAGCAGCTTGTCCCCCGCCAGGGCCACCAGCAGGGCCTTCTCCCGGCGGGCGGGCTCCTCCCCGTCCTCCTCCTTCCAGGCGGTCAGCTCCAGGGTGGCGATCCAGGGGCCGTCCTCCCGGACCCGGCGGCCGCCAAAGCCGTTGGCCCCGGTGACCGCCAGAATGCTCATCTCCTCCGGGCGGAACTTGGCCCCCAGGGTCTTGAGCTCCTCCCCGTACTCCTCCCCCACTGGGGCGGGGGCGGGTTCCTGCTTTTCCTCTTTTTTCTTGAAAAATCCGAACATGGCGCGAGCGCCCCTTTCCGGTCTGAGCCTTATTTTCCTGTGGAACCGAAGCCTCCGGCTCCGCGCTGTGTCTCGTCCAGCTCCTCCACCATCCGAAGCTGCGCCTGGACCACCGGCACCACCATCAGCTGGGCGATACGGTCGGCGGGCTGGACGGTGTACTCCGATTCCCCGGAGTTATAGAGCCCCACCATGATCTCACCTCTGTAATCGCTGTCGATGACCCCCACACAGTTGGAGGGGACCACGCCGTGCTTGATGCCCAGGCCGCTGCGGGCCAGCACCAGGGCCACATAGTCCGGCGAGGGCAGGGCGATGGCGATGCCCGTGGGGATCACCGCCCTTCCTCCTGGCAGGAGCGTCACCGGCTGTTCCATACAGGCGTGTAAATCCATGGCCGCCGCCCCCGGGGTGGCGTAAAAGGGGGCGGGGATCTCCTTCCCGATCTTGGGGGAGACGGCTTTGATCTTCAGTTCCATAACGAGTATTCTCCTCCCTTACAGGCGCGGTGTTTCCGCCCCTTCCCTATCAAGTGCTGCGCTACTCCACATCCCGATAGTAAAGTCCTCTTGTAAACTCCCCGGGGCGGTACCGTCCCTTCCCCTGGTAGCGCTCCAGCACCTGGACGCACTCCTCCGGGATCTCGGTGGTGAACAGGCGCTGCGCGTCGGCGAACTTGTCCGCCAGGAACAGGGTCTTGCCGTTTAGGATCTCATTGCGGCACCCCCAGGCCTTTACCACCGGGAAGGTCTCCCCCCTCCGGTCCACCAGGCGCTGGCCCTCCTCGCAGGTGTGCTGTCCGGTGTGGTTGTGGATGATGCAGTTCTCCGTGATCATCAGAGGCAGGCGCCCGTACACGACCGCCTCCAGGGGGATGGTCTTGGACAGGTCCCGGATCTGGGCGAATTTCAGCTCGAAGGAGGCGGTGGCCGACAGGACGCCCAGCTTCTTCAGCTCCTTCAGGGTCTGACTGTTGTACACCCCGATGCCGAAGTCGCTGCGCACCTGGAAGCCCAGCGCCCGTGCCCGGCGCACCCCGTCCAGGGTGCCCGCCATGGCCTCCCGGACGCCCAGCTCTTTCAGAGTCTCCAGCTGCCGCTCCAGCTGGGGCACTTCCCGGTCCCAGCAGATCCGGGGCAGCAGGGCGCACACCGCCACCCCCGCCTCCTGACAGCGGCGGACGGCATCGGGACAGGCCGCCCCCTCGTCGCAGGGGATGTAGACCCGCTCCGGCTTCCGCGCCAGCAGCTCCGCCGTGAGCTGCTCCGCCCGGCGCACCGACACCGTGAGGGCCGGGGGCTCCTTGGGGTTCTCATAGCGCACGCCGGGGTGATATTCCCCGGTTTTCCGCTCCGGCGGGGCGGCGCGCAGCTTCCCCAGCTCCTCCAGCACCTGCCGGCGCAGCGCGTTCAGGGCGGACAGGGGCAGGGACAGCCCCTCATCCACCCGAGCGGTGGCCTTCTCACAGTGGAAGGGGGTGCCGCCGGTGCGGCCCAGCTGTCCCTCCACCTTCTCCCGGGTGAGGGGGACGTTCACCGCCGCCTCGGGCACCGGCCCCTCCACCCGGGCCAGGCGGCCCTGGAGGTCCTCCGCCGCCACCTGGGCGGGCTCCCCCGCCTGGATCCAGGCGTACAGGCGCACGGGGGTCTTCCGGTTCTCCCCGCTCTCATAGGTGGCGCGGGCCTGGGCAAACAGCTCCCGGGGCTCCGCCTCCTCCTGGCGGGTGCCGAACATGTCCGGCCCCTTCTGGTCCAGGAAGTAGCCCTGGGTGAAGCCCTGGCGGGAGAAGGCGGCCTGGAGCTGCTCCAGCTCCTCCGCCGTGGGCTCCCGCTCCTCCCGGATGGCCCGGGCATAGACGCCGGTGACCACCGCCACGTACTCCGGCCGCTTCATGCGGCCCTCCAGCTTCAGACAGGCCACCCCCATCTGGTCCAGCTCTCTCAGATAGCTCACCAGGGACATGTCCTTCAGGGACAGGGGGTAGCCGTCCGCCTTCTTCCCCCAGCCGTACTTCAGGCGGCAGGGCTGGGCGCACAGCCCCCGGTTGCCGCTCCTCCCCCCGATCACCGAGGACAGGTAGCACTGGCCGGAGTAGCACATGCACAGGGCTCCGTGGGCGAACACCTCGATCTCAATGGGGGAGTGCTGGCAGATGTAGGCGATCTGGTCCCGGCTCAGCTCTCGGGAGAGGACCGCCCGGGTCATGCCCAGGTCGGCGCACTCCTTCACCCCGTCCAGGGAGTGGACGGTCATCTGGGTGGAGGCGTGCAGGTGGACGTCCGGGGCCACCTGGCGGAGCATCCGGGCCACTCCCAGGTCCTGGACGATGACCGCGTCCACCCCCATCTCGCTGATCTCGGCGGCCACCTGGGCGGCCCGGGGCAGCTCCCGGTCGGTGAGCAGGGTGTTCAGGGTGAGATGTACCTTGGTATCCCGGAGATGGCAGTAAGAAACCGCCGCCGCAGCCTCTTCCCGGGTGAAGTTCTTGGCGTTGCGGCGGGCGTTGAAATCCCCGTAGCCCAGATAGACGGCGCCGGCGCCGTTCTGGACCGCGGCCTTGACCGACTCCATGGAGCCGGCGGGAGCGAGCAGCTCCAGCATGAAACAGGCCTTCCTTTCTGGCTGAAGATCCGGCGGGGCGGTGGGGCGCTGCGCCCCCCGCCGCCGGTAAATGTCTGATTATCCCTTGTGGTTCTGGAGCTTGAAGATCTCCCGCTTGGCCTCGGACAGCTCCATTTTCAGCTTGGCGCTCTCGTCCAGGCCCTCCTTGATTTGGCGGCGCAGGTTCTCACTGGCCTCCTGCTCCTTCAAAAACTGGTCGGCCAGGTTCATGGCCGCCAGCACGGCGGCGTCGGACCGCCCCAGGGGGGAGCTCTTCATGATCTCCTGGATCTGCTGGTCCACCAGGTTGGCGCAGTGCTGGACGTAGTCCTTGCCCTCCTCGGCCACCATGGTGTACTCCTGACCCGCGATGGAAACGGTGATCTTATTTTTCATCCCAAATCCCCTCCAACAAGCCTTTATCTTCTCTGGAATCACCGAAATGCCCATGGAAACATGGTATTATGGACATTATAGCATAGCTTCCCATATTTGAGAAATAAATTTACCATGAATTTTTTATGTCGACGGAGATTTTTTTCACAGAAGTGTCAAGGGTGGTGTCTGCTGGCAGGGCATTTCGCCGCTCATTCTTTTTTAGTCTTTCCTCTGGGAGGCGACTTTCCTTGTCAAGGGGCCGATTCCCCCTGTCAGGGGGAGTCGGCCCCGGACCCCATTTACGGGGATTACCCCTGGAAGCAAGCAAATCCTTTCCGGCGCGCAAAATCAGGAGTGCTTAGGTGCGGTTTCTTCCGGGCCCACAGGGGCCCTGTGTTCGCAAAATC
>CASEKM010000054.1 GCA_949288405.1 uncultured bacterium
CCTGGGGTTACGCCTCCCCATAGGGGCGCCCCCTCCCGGACGCGCCGCCTCCTTACCGCTCCCGCTCCTTCAGCACCTCCGGCAGGCAGGCGAGCAGGTCGTCGGGGGTCATGCCATACTCCCCCAGCCGCTCCGCCGCCCGGTCCCCCGCCAGGCCGTGGAAATACACCGCCGCGGCCACGAGCTCCGCCGGGCCTCCGCACCACCGTTCCAGCTGCCTCTGCCCCAGGAAGGAGGCGATGAGCCCCGCCAGCACGTCGCCGCTGCCCCCCTTGGCCATGCCCGGGTTGCCGGTGGTGTTGATCCAGGCCCGGCCGTCCGGCCCGGCGGTGATGGTCCGGTGGCCCTTGAGCACCAAAATACAGCGGTGCTCTTTGGCAAAGGACCGGGCCGCCTCCAGGCGGTTTCGGATGGGCAGTGCGGTCCCGGTGAGCCGGGCAAACTCCCCGTCGTGGGGGGTGAGCACGGTTAGGGCCCTCCGCCCGTCCAGTATATCCATATGCCCCGCCAGGGCATTTATGCCGTCGGCGTCCAGCACCACGGGCATTTTCAAATCCTCCAGCAGCGCGCGGACCAGCTTCTCTGTCTTGGGCGCTCTCCCCAGGCCGGGGCCCATGAGGGCCGCGTCGCAGGAGCGGGCCTTCTCCAGAATCTCCCCGTACCGCTCCGGCAAGGGGAAGGGCATAGCCGAGGAGCACTTCACCGCCACGATAGGGTAGATCTCCCTGGGCACCCCCAGAAAGACCAGCCCCGCCCCGCCCCGCACGGCGGCGGAGGCGGCCAGCACCGGCGCGCCGGTATAGCCCTCGCTCCCGGCCAGGAGGAACAGCTTGCCGTAGTCCCCCTTGTGGCTGTTGGGCTTTCGCCGGGGGAGGTCCATACAGCTGTCCATGGTCTCCACCGGGAAGCGGCCGGCATTCTCCCGGCCGAACAGCAGCTTATTGGGGACGCCGATGCCATAGACCCGCAGTTCCCCTGTGTACTCCGGCCCGTCCCCCAGGTAGTGGCCGGGCTTGGCGCAGGTGAAGGTGGCGGTCACCCCCGCCCGGACGGCCTCTCCCAGCACCTCCCCGGTGTCCGCGTGGAGGCCGGAGGGGATGTCGCAGGACACCACCCGCCGGAAGCTGGGGGCGTCCTGCATCAGCCGCACCGCACAGAGGAAGTCCCCCTCCACAGGCCTGGAAAGGCCCACCCCAAACAGGGCGTCCACCAGGCAGTCGCACTCCATGATCCACGTCACCTGTGCGCTGTCCTCGGGACAGAAGTTCTCCAGTACGCCGCCGGCCTTCTGGAGTTTCTCCTCCATGGCCCGCTCGTCGGGGGTCATTTTCGTCCGGTCCCCCACCAGGAAGGCCCGCACCCGGTACCCCTTCTCCATCAGCAGGCGGGCGGCGGCCACCCCGTCCCCGCCGTTGTTGCCGGGGCCGCACAGCACCCCCACCCAGGGGGTCTTGTCCCACTGTTTTTCGTTCAGAATGGCCTGGAGCTTCTGCCGCTCCCGCTCCGCCTCCTGCCGGGCTTCCGGGGTATCGCCCCCTCCGCCCCCCATCAAAACAACTGGAAACGTGGCGCCGCCGATGATGCCGCTCCGGGCGTCATTCTCCCGGTCCAGCAGCTCCTCCACCGCATCCGCCACACACTGGGCGGCGCATTCCATCAGGTCCAGGGACGGGACCCCGCACTCCTCAATGGCCTGCCGGTCCAGTTCCTTCATCTGGGCCGCCGTGGCAACCATCATCGCTCCTCCGCTCCTTTCCAATTTTCGGCCAGCAGCTCCGACAAAGGGACCAGCTCCACCGCCTGGGGACCAGCTCCACCGCCTGGGCGGCCGCCGCCTTGGAGGGAAACACCCTCAGCTCCTGGGCGGGCCTGCACAGCTCCCGGACCTCCTCCCCCGCCAGCAGGCGGCGGGCAAAGCGCTCCATGCTCTCGGACACCTGGACCGGTGTTCCTCCCTCCGGCGAAATGCGGTACACCCTGTCCTCCAGAGGGGCCGACCGGCCGTACCAATTTCCATCCCGGTCCCGGGCAAACAGCTCCACATGGGGGGCGGTAAAAAACGGGACCTCCGGCACCGCCTGGTCCTCCCAGAAGAAGAACACCCCAGCGCGCTCCTCCATCTCCCGGCACTGGGGGACCAGCTCCCGCACCTTCCTCTGCTCCGTATGGATCTCCGTCCCGGCGGGGAGCACCTTCGCCTCGCTGCTGAAAATCCCAAAGACGCCGCTGTTAGGCGAAAGCTCACTCATATCCCAATAAACCGTTTTCACTCGGTCCCACTCCTCCGTCCTCCGCTTCTGTTGTTGGGTATTGTACCACACATTCCGCCTTTATGGTACCACCCAGGGGACAAAAAAGAAAGGTGCGGCGAATGGAGTTTTCTCCTCGCCGCTCCTCTTCTGTTTTTCACCCAATGGCACCTTTATTCTTATTTCTGTTCTAACAGCGGATCGTAGAAAATCGCATTGTCCGACACACTGATGATCCGCGCCAGCGGCTGGAGGTATTCCGTGCCGCCGATCTGAATTCCCACTGCGATGGTCTCACCCAGCCCGGGGACAACCGGAACCTGTGCCGAGTAGACGCCTCTCGTCCCAGGAACAGCCTGGCCATCCACCTGCCTCGCTTCTGCGCCGGCCCCGTACACCTGAAAAAAGACCGTCTGTTCCTCCACCAGGTCAGTGCGGGAGAGAGATACTGTGACGGTAACATCCCGATACAGGCGGGCGGAGTCCATCTGGCTGGAATACACCGCGCTTCCCACCTCCAGCTTGCAATCCGCCACTAGGTTCTCCAAATCTGCGGCAGACTGGGTGGCCTCCAGCTGGTTGACCCGCAGCTCCAGCCGGGTAATACGGTCGCTGAGCTGCCCCGCCATCCGCCCGAAGGAAACCGTCATGGCAGTCAGGCCCAAGACCAGGGCTAGGACAGCCAAACCCGGGAGCAGCCATGAAGCGGCATGCATTTTCTTTTTCCCAGGCTTTTCCTCTTCGCGCAGCTCAGACCGCGGAGTTTCCTCCGCATTTTCTGCCCCTTGCCCCGCCTCAGGCCCCTCCACCTGGAGCAGCTCGTTGAGGGTGAGCCCAAAGAGCTTCGACAAGGCAATCAACTTGTCAGTATCCGGCACAGCGGCGTCCGCCTCCCATTTGCTCACCGCCTGGCGGGACACCCCCAGCTTCTCCCCCAGGGCCTCCTGGGACAGCTCCAGCCGGAGGCGGTGCTCCTGAATCCTCTGTCCTAACGTCATGGCGTCCACTCCTTTCTTCCGCCTCTATCCTAGCGAACCCCACGAATTTTGGCAAGAAGCCTGTCCTTACATCCTGTCAACCGCCGGTTGACAGAGGGCCCAGGGGAAAAACGGGCGCTGTCCCTCTTTCGACAGCGCCCGTCCTGCTGGCTGCGCGGAGCACCTAGACCAGACCGGGGGCCTGGCTCCCGTCCCCAAAGGCCTGGAGCGCCCGCTGATCCTCGGCCCTCCGGTCCTGGATGGCCTCTTTCAGCACCAGCTCCTTCACCTTCATCAGGCGGATAGTGTTGGCCCGCTCGTTCTCGTCCAGCTTCATGGTGATATACTTGATGTTCTCCTCCATCTCCGGGATCTTCACATACTCCAGGGCGTTCACCCGGCGGCGGGTCTTTTCAATCTCCTGGGCCAGAAGCTGGCTGGTCTTCTCGATCTCCGCCAGCTTCAGCATGTCCACAAAGACCTGGGACAGGGCGTCCACCGCGTCGTCCAGCTCGCCGCTGGTCTGGGCAAAGCCGTAGGGGTAGACCTCCCCCGGGTCCTGGCTGCGGGTCTTGAACTGGTACCGGGGCACATCCACCGACATGACGTTCTGGAAGGTCATCTCCAGCTCCACGCTCTGCTTGGGGTACAGGAGGGACTGCTCCAGCATCTCCGGGGACATGAGGGCGGCGGCCACGGCAAAGGAGCCCTGGGCCCGCATGAGGCCCTCCTCCACCCGGCGCCGCAGCGCCCGGTTCTCCCGCACCACGTCCATGAACTGCTTCATCAGCTCGTCCCGCTTGTCCTTGAGCAGCTTGTGGCCCCGCTGGGCGGTCTTCAGCCGGCCCTTCAGCCGGGTCAGCTCCATGCGGGTGGGGTTGATGGTTGTGGAAGGCATAGTCGTCCCTCCTTAGTCCTTCTTGGGCAGATACTTGTCGATATACTCCGGCTTGATGCGCTTGAGCTCGCTGCGGGGCAGGATGGACAGCAGCTCCCAGCCCAGGTCCAGGGTCTCCTCAATGGAGCGGTTTTCGTCGGTGCCCTGGGCCACATAGCGCTTCTCAAACTCGTCGGCAAACTTGGCGTACAGCAGGTCGGTGGGGCTCAGGGCGGCCTCGCCCAGGATGGACATGAGCTCCTTGTTCTCCTTGCCGGTGGCATAGGCGGCGAAGAGCTGGTTCATGGTGCCCGAGTGGTCCTCTCTCGTCTTGCCCGCGCCGGTGCCCTTGTCCTTCAGTCGGGACAGGGAGGGCAGCACGTCCACCGGAGGAATGATGCCCTTCCGGTACAGCTCCCGGGAGAGGATGATCTGCCCCTCGGTGATGTAGCCGGTCAGGTCGGGGATGGGGTGGGTCTTGTCGTCCTCAGGCATGGTCAGAATGGGGATGAGGGTGATGGAGCCCTCCTTGCCCATCTGCCGCCCCGCCCGCTCGTATAGGGTAGCCAGGTTGGTGTACAGATAGCCCGGATAGCCCCGGCGGCCGGGGACCTCCTTCTTGGCGGCGGAGACCTCGCGTAAAGCCTCGGCGTAGTTGGTGATGTCGGTCATGATGACCAGCACGTGCATTCCCTTCTCAAAGGCCAGGTACTCCGCCGCGGTGAGGGCCATACGGGGGGTGGCGATGCGCTCCACCGCCGGGTCGTTGGCCAGGTTGGTGAACAGCACGGTCCGGTCGATGGCGCCGGTGCGCCGGAACTCCTGGACGAAGAACTCGGACTCCTCGAAGGTGATGCCGATGGCCGCGAAGACTACGGCGAATTTGGACTCCCCGTCCAGCACCTTGGCCTGCCGGGCGATCTGGGCGGCCAGGGCCGCGTGGGGCAGACCGGAGCCGGAGAAGATGGGCAGCTTCTGTCCCCGCACCAGGGTGTTCAGCCCGTCGATGGTGGAGATGCCCGTCTGGATAAACTCGTTGGGGTAGTCCCGGGCGGCGGGGTTCATAGCCAGGCCGTTGATGTCCCGGTACTCGTCGGCCAGGATGGCGGGGCCGCCGTCGATGGGCTCGCCCATGCCGTTGAACACCCGGCCCAGCATATCTTCGGACACCCCCAGCTGGAGGGGGTGGCCCAGGAAGCGGATCTTGGACTCGGCCAGGTTGATGCCGGCGGAGTTTTCAAACAGCTGCACCACGGCGGCGTCCCCGTTCACCTCCAGCACCTGGCAGCGGCGGACGGTACCGTCGGTGAGCTCGATCTCACCCAGCTCGTCATAGGTGACCCCCTGGACCCGGTCCACCACCATCAGCGGGCCGGAGATCTCCCGGATCGTCTTGTATTCCCGGATCATAGCGCACTCTCTCCCTTCTGGGCGGCGGCCTCAAGCTCGTCCTCCATCTCCCGGTCCATGGCGGCGTAGGCCTCCCGGTACTGGTCCGCCGGCACCGACTTGGCCCGGCCGATCTTCTCCCGCACGGGGATATTGAACAGCTCGGCGATGGCCCCGCCCCGCTCGGCGGCGGCCCGGCACCGGACGTCGTACTCCCGGACCAGGGCAAGCATTTTCGCCTGACGGTCATACTCCGAGTAGGAGTCGATATCCACAAAGGAGTTCTGCTGCAAAAAGTCCTCGCGGATCATGCGGGCGGTCTCCAACGTGATCTGGTCGGCGGCGGACAGGGAGTCCTTGCCCACCAGCTGGACGATCTCGTTCAGGCTGGCCTCCTCCTGGAGGACCCCCATGGCCCACTCCCGGTTCTCCAAAAACTCCTTGCCCAGGTGCTCGTCGTACCAGGGCTTCAGGGAGTCCAGATACAGGGAGTAGGAGTTGAGCCAGTTGATGGCGGGGAAGTGCCGCCGGTAGGCCAGGGAGGAGTCCAGGGCCCAGAACACCTTGACGATGCGCATGGTGGCCTGGCTGACGGGCTCGGACAGGTCGCCGCCCGGGGGGGACACGGCCCCCACGGCGGTAAGGCTGCCCCGGCGGTCGTCGGAGCCGATGCAGGCCACGCTGCCCGCCCGCTCGTAGAACTGGGCCAGGCGGGAGGACAGGTAGGCGGGGTAGCCCTCCTCGCCGGGCATCTCCTCCAGGCGGCCGGACATCTCGCGTAAAGCCTCGGCCCAGCGGGAGGTGGAGTCGGCAATGACGGCCACGGCGTAGCCCATGTCCCGGAAATACTCGGCGATGGTGATGCCGGTGTAGATGGAGGCCTCACGGGCGGCCACCGGCATGTCAGAGGTGTTGGCGATGAGGACGGTGCGCTTCATCAGGGACTGTCCCGTGCGGGGGTCCACCAGCTCGGGGAACTCTCGGAGCACGTCGGTCATCTCGTTGCCCCGCTCGCCGCAGCCGATGTAGACCACCAGGTCCACGTCGGACCACTTGGCCAGGGCGTGCTGCATCACCGTCTTGCCCGAGCCGAAGGGCCCGGGGATGGCGGCGGTGCCCCCCTTGGCCACGGGGAAGAATGTGTCCACGATCCGCTGGCCCGACTGGAGGGGGATCTCAGGGGGATACTTGTGCTTGTAGGGCCGCCCCACCCGGACGGGCCAGGTCTGCATCATGGGCAGCTCCACCTGGGAGCCGTCCTCCTTCTGGAGGACGTACACCGGCTGGGTGACGGTAAAGGCCCCGCTCTGAATGGACACGATGGTCCCCTTCAGCCGAGGGGGCAGCATGATCTTGTGGAGGATGGAGTCGGTCTCCTGGACCGTGCCCAGCACGTCGCCGCCGACGACCTTGTCCCCCGGCTTCACCACGGGGGTGAACTCCCACTTCTTCTCCCGGTCCAGGGCGGGCACCTCGATGCCCCGGGGCAGGTTGTTGCTGCCGCTCTTCTCCCGGATCACCTCCAGGGGGCGCTGGATGCCGTCGTAGATGTTTTCGATCAGGCCGGGGCCCAGCTCCACGGACAGAGGGGCTCCGGTGGTGACCACCTCCGCCCCGGGGCCCAGGCCGGAGGTCTCCTCATACACCTGGATGGAGGCCGCGTCCCCGGTCATGTTCAGGATCTCGCCGATGAGGCGCTGCTCGCCCACCCGGACCACGTCGGCCATGTTGGCCTCCTCCATCCCCGTGGCCACCACCAGCGGGCCGGACACTTTTATGATTTTACCCATAGGCTGTTACCTTCTTTCTGCCGCACACCGGCCCCGAAAAGCGGGGTCCAGGGGCAGCGCCCCTGGTTTCACGCCCGGCGTGAAAGAAATTTCAAGTCGTGCGGAGCAGGACCTGCGCCTGCGCAGCACACCACTGCTTGCTCCGCCACCGGCGGGCAACCACCCGCGCCGTGCGCGGGTGAGGGGGGTATCGAAGGCGGTTTCCTTGGGAACCGCCTTCGTATCTAGGGGGGACGCAGTCCCCCCTAGACCCTAAAGGATGTCCGCTCCCACCGCCCGCTCCACGGCGGTGGTGATGTTTTTCATCCCAATGCCCAGAGAGCCCCCCTTGCCGGGGATCAGAATGATGGCCGGGGTGAGGGCGTCCTGATACCGGGCGACCTCCGGCTGGAGCTGGGCGGAGAGCTGCTCGGTGAGGTAAAGGATGGCAAAGTTCTCCTTGGCCATGCGGTGGAGGGCCTGCCGGGCCTCCTCCGCGTTTTCCGCCGGGCACACCTCCAGCCCCAGGGCCTGAAAGCCCAGGACGCTGTCCCGGTCCCCGATCACGCCGATGCGGTACATAGGCCTCTCCCCTCCTTACACATAGCTCTCCCGCAACCGCTCCCGGATGGCCGGGCCGTCCAGCCCCGCCCGCCGGCTGGCGAAAATGGTGCGGATGGCGGTAAACTCCGCCTCTTTTGCGTACAAATAGGCGATGACGGTCTCCTCTCCAAAGGGGACCCGCTTGGCGCCGGCCACATAGGCGGTCAGGGCGTTGTCGCACTCCCGCTCGAAGGCGGTGAGCGATCCCCCCGCCGGTTTGGCGGCCTGGGCCCCCAGCTGGGCGGCCTGGGCCAGGGGCCCGGTCTGGAAGAGAGCGCCCAGCTCCTCCCCCCGGGCGGCGGCCAGAGTCTTTTCCGACACGCTCCCCCCGGGCAGCAGCACCTGGAGGAGGAAGTCGCTCCCCTTCTCCATCCGGGCCACCCGCACGGCGGTGCGCAGATTGGCCGCGTCCACGCTCAGGCGCACATAGCCCTCCAGATAGGGGCTGCGGCAGTCCTTCGCCAGCTGGGCCATCTCCTCAAAACAGGCCTTATCCAGGGCCACGTCGGCGCGCTGGGGGTCGCGGGTCTCCCGCAGGACCGCCCGGGCCTCCTGAATGGCCCGCAGGAAGCGGGGGCTGACCCAGGACAGGCTGTCCTTCCCAAAGCCCTCGGAGAGCTCCTTCGGGCCGTACCGGCCGCCGCCCAGCAGGAGCCGGTCCGCCTCCACCCCCAGGGCCTCCCCCTTCACCAGGGTCTTGGCGTTGTGGTAGTCGTACTTCATCTGAAATACGTCGGCCACCCGGGGGTCGGGCACCGCGCCCCGGATCTCTCCGAATACCTGGGAGCGGGCCTGGGCCAGGACCTGATCCAGCTCCTGCCCGGCGGACAGCCCCTCGGAGCCGCCGTAGCCGCACTCAGAGAGGATCTTCAGGGCCTCCCCCTCGTCCCGGGCGTCGATCATGCGGTCCATCCGCTCCCGGGTG
This sequence comes from uncultured bacterium, assembly GCA_949288405.1. Taxonomy (GTDB): domain Bacteria; phylum Bacillota; class Clostridia; order Oscillospirales; family Oscillospiraceae; genus Lawsonibacter. The sequence continues at coordinate 8,790 of CASEKM010000054.1, forward strand.
AGCATGCGGTTCTCCATGGCGTGGATGCGGGCCGAGATGGTCAGATAATCCGTATCTCGTTTACGGGACAAAATACCACCCCTTTCGGGTTAGAGTTGAGAGTGGAGAGTGAAGAGTGGAGAGACTCCTTGCTGGATCGTCCTGCGCTCTTCCTATTCTGGTGCGAGGCACTCCAAAATCAGCGCACCAGCCCCTATGGTCCGCTATCTTCACTCTCCACTTTTCACTCTTCACTCTTTCCAAACAGGATCTCCGCCGCCGGCTTCTCCAGCTGCTCCCGCTGCAGGCGGAGCATGGCCTCAAAGGAGCAGTTCACCTCCACGGGGCCGTCCGTCAGGATGAAGCCGCCCTGGATGGGGCGGGTCTCCTCGGACAGGGTGAGCAGGCCGGTGCCGGTGATCTGGGCGGCGGCGCTGTTGACCACCTTGCCCAGAAAGGCCCCCACCTTAGAGTCGGCCAGGGAGTCGGGCAGCTCGGGGGCCACCTGCTTCACCATGGCCTCGTTGGCGGCCACCACCACCGCCTTGCCGATGCGGCTGCGGTCCTTCTGGGAGAAGATCAGCTGCTCCCGGCCGGTGGAGGCCGCCCGGAGCGCCAGGGCGGTGAGGAGCTGGATGTACTCCTGGTCGGGGAGGGAGCACAGCTGCTCCAGGGCCTTGCGGAAGGCCTCGTCCAGCACCTCCTGCTTGGCGGAGAGCTCCAGCTTCCGGCGCTCCATCTGGGCGGCGGATTTCAGGCGCTCCAGCCGCTCGGCCGCCGCCCGCTCCCCCCGGCTGAGGATGTCGGCCCGCTCCTTGTCCATCTGGGCCTGAGCCTGGGCCTGGAGGGCGGCGATCTGCTCGTCTGTCTCCCGGTTCATCCGGGCGATCTCCCGGTCCGCGTCCTCCCGGATGCGGGCGGCGATCTTTTCCATTCCGTCCATGGGCTCTCCCCCTTAGGCGCTGATGTTGATGATCATCAGCATGGAGGCCAGCAGGGACAAGATGGCGTAGAACTCCACGGTGATGCACAGCACCATGCCCTTGGACCAGTCATCCGGCTTCTTGGCCAGCAGGTTGATGGAGGCCGCAGCCACCCGGCCCTGGGCGATGGCGGAAAACAGGCCGCCCAGCGCCATGGGCATACAGGCCACGAAGTACTGCATCCCCTGGGCGATGGTCAGCTGGGGCAGGGTCCCGCTGAGCAGGCCCATGCGGAAAATGGCAAAGAACCACACCACCAGGCCGTACAGGCCCTGGGTGCCGGGGATGACCTGGAGGATCATCACCTTGCCGAATTTTC
>CASEKM010000055.1 GCA_949288405.1 uncultured bacterium
GACGCCTCAGGGGCCGGTTCCCAACGGGAACCGGCCCCTGAGGCGTCTATGAGTGAGAAGGAGAGAGGATCACATATAGAAGAGGATGTCGCTGTAGGAGGGGAAGGGCCAGAAGGTCCGCTCCACCAGGGTCTCCAGCTGATCGGCCAGGGTCCGGGCGGCGGTCATGTCCTCCAGGACGACCCCGTGGAAGTAGGTCATGCGGGCTTCGGCCTCTCCAGGAGCCGCCTTCAGGTCCTCCTCCAGCTTGTCGCAGACGGCCAGCAGGGCGTCGGTGCGGTCGGAGACCCGGGCGGCGGTGGCGTTTTCGTACCGGCAGGAGGAGCTGGTGTGCCCCAGGGCCCGGCGGTTCAGCGCTCCGGCGTAGGCGGAGGCGGCGGGCAGGATGTCCCGGCGGAGCATGTCGAGCATGGTGTTGGCCTCGATGGACAGCACGTGGCAGTAGTTCTCCATGTGGATCTCCTGGCGGGCGGCCATCTCCTCCCGGGTGAAGACGCCGTGCCTGGTGAACAGGGCCACGTTTTTCTCCGCCGTGTAGGCGGGCAGGGCGTCGGCGGTGGAGGTGAGATTGGCCAGCCCCCGGCGGGCGGCCTCCTGGAGCCAGGCGTCCTCATAGCCGTTGCCGTTGAAGATGATCCGCTGATGCTGGGTGAACACCCGGCGGATGAGCTCGGCCAGGGCCCCGTTGAAGTCGTCCGCCCCCTCCAGCTCGTCGGCGAACTGCTCCAGCTCCTCGGCCATGATGGTGTTCAGGGCGATGTTGGGCCCGGCAATGGACTGGGAGGAGCCCAGCATCCGAAATTCGAACTTGTTGCCGGTGAAGGCCATGGGGGAGGTGCGGTTGCGGTCGGTGTTGTCCTGGGGGATGGGGGGCATCACGTCCACCCCCACCCGCAGGGCCCGCTTGCCCGGGTCGGCGTACTCGGTGCCGTGGATGATGGACTCCACCACGGCGGTGAGCTCATCCCCCAGGAAGATGGACACCACGGCGGGAGGGGCCTCCTGGGCCCCCAGGCGGTGGTCGTTGCCGGCGAAGGCCACGGTGCACCGCAGGAAGTCCTGGTACTCGTCCACCCCCTTCACAAAGGCGGCCAGGAACAGGAGGAACCGGGCGTTCTGGCTGGGGGTCTTGCCCGGCTTGAACAGGTTGTCCCCGGAGTCGGTGGCCAGGGACCAGTTGTCGTGCTTGCCCGAGCCGTTGATGCCGGCGAAGGGCTTCTCATGGAGCAGGCACACCAGGCCGTGCTTCCGGGCCACCTTCTTCATCACGTCCATGGTGAGCTGGTTGTGGTCGCAGGCGGTGTTGGCGTCGGTGTAGATGGGGGCCATCTCGTGCTGGCAGGGGGCCACCTCGTTGTGCTTGGTCTTGGACAGGACCCCCAGCTTCCACAGCTCCCGGTCCAGGTCCTGCATATAGGCGGCCACCCGGGGGCGGATGGCCCCGAAGTAGTGGTCCTCCAACTCCTGGCCCTTGGGGGCGGGGGCGCCGAACAGCGTCCGGCCGCACAGGCGCAGATCCATGCGCTTGGCGAAGTCCTTTTCGTCGATGAGGAAGTACTCCTGCTCCGGACCCACCTGGGGGATGACCCGGCTGGTCTCCGTGTCCCCGAACAGGCGGAGGATGCGCACCGCCTGGCGGCTCACCTCCTCCATGGACCGCAGGAGGGGGGTCTTCTTGTCCAGCACCTGGCCGGAGTAGGAGCAGAACACCGTGGGGATGTACAGGGTGTTGTCCCGGAGGAAGGCGAAGGAGGTGGGGTCCCAGGCGGTGTAGCCCCGGGCCTCAAAGGTGGCCCGCAGGCCGCCGGAGGGGAAGGAGGAGGCGTCCGGCTCCCCCCGCACCAGCTCCTTGCCGGAGAACTCCAGCAGCACCTTGCCGCCGGGGGCGGGGGTGATGAAGCTGTCGTGCTTCTCGGCGGTGTAGCCGGTCATGGGCTGGAACCAGTGGGTATAGTGGGTGGCCCCCCGCTCCACCGCCCAGTGCTTCATGGCGTCGGCGATGTCGTTGGCGATGGAGAGGTCCAGGGCGGTGTGATTTTCAACGCAGGCCTTCCAGGCGGCGAAGGAGTTGGAGGAGAGGTACTGCCGCATGGCGTCCTCGTTGAAGACCATGCTGCCGAACAGCTGGGTGAGGTCGGTGGTTTTGGGTTCCATAGCGCATTTCTCCTTTCATGTGATCCCACAGGGGGGAAGTTGGTATCTTAAAACCCGCTGGCCCCGTAGTTGGCCAGCACCCGGGCGGAGGGGTCGTCCACGTCGCAGCCCTCCCAGGAGCGGTTGGGCATCCAGAAGTCCTTGATCATGTGGGCCTGACCGGGGTAGTAGGCCTCAAACAGCTCCCGGTACAGTAGGCTCTCCTTGGTGAAGGGGGTGGCGAAGGCGTACTGGGAGGCCCTCTGCCGGAACTCCTGGTCGGTGTACTTCTGCTCCGCGTACTCCTTCAGGTCGTCCACCATGGAGTGGCCCACCGCGTCGGAGAAGGCCGCCTTCTCCCGCCACAGGATGTCGTCAGGGAGCAGGCCGTCCCCCGCGAAGGCCCGGCGGAGGAGGTACTTGCCCTTGCCGTAGGTGTTGACCTTCAGGGCCGGGTCCACCCCCATCACGTACCGCACAAAGTCCAGGTCCCCAAAGGGCACCCGGGCCTCGATGGAGTGGACGCTGATGCACCGGTCCGCCCGGAGGACGTCGTACATGTACAGCTCATCCACCCGCTTCTTGGCCTCCGCCTGGAAGGCGGCGGGGGAGGGGGCGAAGTCGGTATACTTATAGCCGAACAGCTCGTCGCTGATCTCCCCGGTGAGGAGGACCCGCACGTCGGTGTGCTCGTGGATGGCCTTGCACACCAGGTACATGCCCACACTGGCCCGAATGGTGGTGATGTCGTAGGTGCCCAGGGCGGCCACCACCTGGGGGAGGGCCTTCAGCACGTCGTCCCGGTCGATGATGACCTCCGCGTGGTCGCTGCCGATATAGGCGGCCGCCTCCCGGGCGTATTTCAGGTCGATGGCGTCCTCCCTCATGCCGATGGCAAAGGTGCGGATGGGCTTCCCCAGAAGTTTTGCGGCGATGGCGCACACCAGACTGGAGTCCAGGCCGCCGGACAGGAGGAAGCCCAGGGGGGCGTCCGCGTCCAGCCGCTTGGCCACCCCGGCGATGAGCTTCTCCCGGATGTTCCGGCACACCGTCTCCACATCGTCCTTCCAATAGGTCTCCACCGTGGTCAGGTCGGCGTACCGGACGAACTGCCCCTGGCTGTAGTAGCACCCCGGCGGGAAGGGGAAGATCTCCTTGCACAGGCCCACCAGGTTCTTGGCCTCGCTGGCGAAGACTATCCCACCGTCGTAGTCATAGCCGTAAAACAGGGGCCGGATGCCGATGGGGTCCCTGGCCGCCACCAGGGAGTCGGTCCTGCTGTCGTAGAGGATCAGGGCGAACTCCGCGTCCAGCTTGGCAAACATGTCCAGGCCGTACTCCCGGTACAGGGGGAGGAGCAGCTCGCAGTCGCTGCCGCTGCGGAAGGTGTAGCCCTTCTCCTCCAGCTCCGCCTTTAGCGCCCGCCAGCCGTACAGCTCCCCGTTGCACACCACCATGTCCCCGTCCAGGGAGAAGGGCTGCATGCCCCTCTCGTCCAGGCCCATGATGGCCAGCCGGTGGAAGAGCAGCCAGCCCGACGGCGTCTCCGCCGCGCTGGACATGTCCGGCCCCCGGGAGAGGGTCCGGTCAAAGTAGGGGAGGATCTCCTCCCTGGTCCGTGTCTTTTTGGTAAAACCCATGATCGCGCACATAAAAGCACACCTCCAGATGATCGTTGCAGCAAGGACCCGCGGCCTCCTCTCCCGCGCTGGGAGAGACTGCCTTTGGGTTAGGACGAATGCTGCGCTCCGCGGTGCCACCTAACTTGCCCTCACGGGTGAGGACCCCTCTCCGGCTCTGACAAGCCGTCGCGATGTAACGGTCGCTCCCGTCTCCCATACTGGCCTGGGCGTTCTGTTCGAAGCTCAGGAGTGTTCTTCCCGCGGACTCCTGCGCGGGGCTTCCACCGTCCCCCGCTCGCTGAGGCCGAGCCTCCGCGGTACTTTTCTCCCTCTGCGCCTTTCTCGGTATCCAATTCCCAACAGCCGGAAAACGCGAAAAAGGCGCCGCGGCATCCTTGCCGCAGCGCCTTTGCTGTTGATGGCGCTATTATATGCGCCGCATCTCCCCTCTGTCAAGGGAAAATTCCAAAAAACCACCGCTTGTCTTCCGTTTTAGAAGCCCCCACAAAAAGGGTCCTGGACATCTGGCCGGATTTTGTGGCTTCGGGAGATTTCGTAACTTTTGTACTTCACAGAAATTTCACTCCAGGTCCTGAATGTTCATCTTCTTCAGCTCGTCGTGAAAATCCCGGCGGTTTCGGTAGTGGAGCCAGATGCCCCCCAGCACGATGGTGGGGATGTTGTTCACCAGAAAGAGCACTCCCGCGAGCAGCACCGTTTCCCGAGAGGACTCGTTCTGGTCCTCCTGGGCGTAGGGGTCCGGGTACTGGTCCAGGATGTTCCCCTCCCCGTCATAGACGGTGGTCATACCGTTTTCCGTCACCGTCTCCTCCACCACCTGGCCGTCCGCCGTCACGGTCAGCGAGCTGCCGCCGCCAATGCGTCCAAAGGCGGCCACACTAAATACCATCACCAGACTGAACAGCAGGGTCAGCCCCGGCAAGATCAGCCCCAGCCAGCGGTTTTTCCGCTTGCACAGCCACACCTGGAGAGCGATTACCAGAGCCACCGGCAGCAGGATGCCGATGAGCACAATGGGCAGGGCCACCACACCAAACAGAGTCGCAATTGCCATACTATCCCTCTCCCTTCGTCTTTTTATAGGCGTTGATGAGCACCTTGGCGGTGTCAAAGTCCAGTTTGTCGTTGACGGTCAGCCGCTTGATAAGGCCGATATAGGGGTCGGCGGCGGTGTCCTCGCTCAATTTGATCTTCTGGATCAGCCGGTCCAGCCGCAGCCGCACGGTGGGGTAGGTCACCCCGTACTCCCCCGCCATCTCCTTCAAAGACCCGGAGGCCAGCACAAACTTCTTGATGAACACCAGGTCCTCCTCCTCCAGTCCGGCCATCCACTCGGGCACGGTCTCAATGGCCATGGTCGCCGCCTCCTCTCTGTACTTGGAGTATAACATTTAATTTTATTAAAGTCAATCTTTAATTTTATTTTTTGAATCGTTGGAATAAATTTTTGCTTCCCGCTGGAGCAGCCTCCCGCCATGTGCCGGGCCGCCCCAGAGGACAAAAAAAGACCGCGGCTTGCGCCGCGGCCCATATCCAAGTGAGTTTTTATATACCCCGCTCTGGCCGTGTGGACCTGTTTAAAACCTGCACGTAATGGCAGGTGGGTTGCCTCCACAGCGCTTTACTGCTTCCAACTTCCAGCCGACCTCAAAGGGGGCCGGGAGGCCTGCAAGCCACGCCGTGAGGGGGCATCCCGTTTAAGAAATGTGGGTTTAAAAAGGCCCATCACGCACCGAGCAGGAAAACCCGCCTGAAATCAACGGTTATTCTTCTTCCTCCTGGAAGAAGCGCTCCATGAAGAGGTTGTAGATCTCCTCGATCTCCTCATCGCTGTCCAAAGTGGAGAGCAGCTCCTCGCCGTTTTCCTCCACTACCTTCATGATCACCAGGCCGTACTCCTCGTCGTCGGCGTCCACGTCCACCGGCTCGCCGGTCTCCTCGTCCTCAGCCACGGCGGGGAACATGGCGTGGTAGGTGACGCCGTTGTGCTCCAGAGTGTCCACCAGCTCCAGCTCAAATTCCTTGCCGTCCTCGTCGGTAACGGTGATAAAGTCGGGGCCGTAAGCCTCACTCATAGGGGAATACCTCCTGCTTATTTTCTGCTCCTATTGTACCCCGGATGGCGGGAAAATGCAAGTAGTGGGGCGCGAAAAATTTGCCGTCCGAAATTTGGCGCTTTTTTGAATGGAAGGGCCGGAGGTCACCGGCTGCGGAAGGCGAAAAACCGCTGTCCGAAGTAGTTGAGGAAGACGAACAGGCCGGAGCCGGCCAGCATGGACAGATTGCCCTGGAGCTGCTGGCTCCATCCGGTGCCGGACAGGAGCCAGACCATCACCGGCTTGGCCAGCCCATAGGCCAGAGCCCAGCACACAGCGATGTTCAGGGCGAAGCGCAGGACCACGCCCGCCCCCTTCTCCCGGCTGCGGAAGGTGAAGTGCTTGTTCAAAAAGAAGCTGACCACGCTGCCCACGATGTAGTTGGCGGCGGAGGAGAGCCAGTAGCCTGTGTCCCCCCAGGTGTGCAGTCCCGCCAGGTTGTACAGGCCGAACATGACCCCATAGCCCACGGCGGTGTTCACCAGCCCCACCAGGATGAAGCGGAACAGGGTGGGGTCCAGCAGGGCGCGGAGCTTATCTCTCATGGTCCGCGCCTCCGCAGCCGTCCGCCACGATGTACCGGGGCCGGTCCTTGATCTCCTCATAGATCTTGGCGATGTAGTAGCCCAGAATGCCCAGGCACACCATCAGGGCGCTGCCGATGAGCAGCAGCAGCAGGATCACCGTGGTGAAGCCCTCCAGGGCCTGGCCGTTGATCTTCTGCCACAGGGACCAGCACCCCAGCACCAGGGAGCACAGGAAGACCAGCACCCCCAGGATGGTGACGATCTGCAGGGGGGCGGTGGAGAAGGCGGCCAGGTTGGTGACCGCGTACCGGGTCAGGCTGCGGATGGACCACTTGGAGGAGCCGGCCGCCCGGGGCTGCACCTCAAACTCCACCTGGGCGGTGTCAAAGCCGATCCAGGAGGACAGGGCCCGGAAGAAGGCGTTTTTCTCCCGCATGGCCACCAGCACGTCCACCGCCCGCCGGTCCAGCAGCTTGAAGTCGGAGGCCCGGGACATGTCGATGCGGGTGGCCCCGCTGAGGAAGCGGTAGAAGGTCCGGGCGGCAAAGGTGTGGAGCGCGCTCTCCTTTCCCCGGCTCACCTTCACCCCCTCCACGATCTGCCAGCCCTGCTGCCACAGGCGGTACATCTCGATGATCTTCTCCGGCGGGTGCTGCAGATCGCAGTCCAGCACCACGCAGCAGTCCCCTCTGGCCTGGGCCAGCCCGGCGAAGATGGCGGCCTCCTTGCCGAAGTTCCGGGAGAAGCGGATGCCCCGCACCTGGGGGCGGCGGGCGGCGGCCTCCTGGATGGCCCGCCAGGTGTGGTCCCTGGAGCCGTCGTTGACGAAAATCAGCTCATGGCCGATCCCCGCCCCGGTGAGCAGGTCCCCGATGACCTGGGCCGCCAGAGGGACGGACTCCTCCTCATTGTAGGCGGGCAGCACCACGGACAGCAGTCCGGTGCGGAGAGAGGTTGAAGGTTCCATGGGTTCATCTCCTGTTTTCATAGGCCACCTCATAGCCGCTCTTGGGGGTGTACTCCTCCTGAAGCTTCACCACCACCCGGCCGTCCAGCATCTGGACCGAGCCGTCGGCGGGGTAGAGGGGCATGGCCTGGAACTCCTCCGACTGGGAGACGGCCAGCATGGTCTCCTCCTCCGGCTCGGGGATGGGCACGTTGAGCCAGTCGTTGAAGTAGTAGTAGATGTGCTTGTTCAGGGGGGCCGCCGTGTCCCGGGGGGCGCTGTAGTGGTCGATGAGGGCGTAGCTCTCAATGTCCGCGCAGACCTGGCTGGCAGGGATGGCGCCGATGACCAGCACCTCCTCCTCCCCGGTGTAGCCGGGGCAGCTCTCGATGCGGGAGAGCAGCCGGGTGGCGTAGCTGAGGGTGGCCCGGTGGGCCTGGGCCGAGGCGGTATACAGCAGATTGTTGATGTTGGCGCTGTACAGGGTGACGCCGGCCAGACACAGGGCCAGCGCTCCGGCGGCCGCCCGCCCGCCCCTGGGCCGGGGCAGAAAGCTCAGCCCCAGGTCGGCCAGCAGCAGCACCGCCAGATACACCAGCACATAGGCGTATTTCATAATGGGGGTGGCGTCGGAGAAGGGGGAGATGATCTGGGCAAAGCCCGCCGCCAGGGGCAGCAGGGCGGCCAGGATCACAGTCCCGGCGATCCGCCAGGGCTCCCGCCACAGCTTCCGGCGGAGGACCACCGCCAAAAAGCACCCCGCCGCCAACATCAGGAGCAGCAGGTCCAGCGCCGCCAGCAGCGGGGTGGTGAAGGGATTGCTCCCACTGGGCCAGAAGAAGAACACGAAGACCTGCTTGTACACAGAGACGATCAGCCCGGGCAGCTGGGCGATGGGGTAGCCGCCCCCCGCCTGGCTCATGCCCAGATAGTCCAGCAGCTCCAGGTCCTTCACGGCCAGGAAGATCTGGAGGATGCCGTAGTACAGGGCGGC
>CASEKM010000056.1 GCA_949288405.1 uncultured bacterium
AACGGCCACCTGAGCCCGGGGGGCGGCTTCTCCGGGGGCGCGGTGCTGGGGGGCGGCCTGATCCTGGCCTCCCTGGTGCTGGGGGAGGAGCGGATGGAGCGGCTGCTGCCCGGCCGCCGCACCACCTTTCTGACGGCGGTCTGCCTGCTGGCCTACGCGGTGATGAAGGGGTACTCCTTCTTCACCGGCGGCAACCATGTGGGCCCCGACGTGCCCAAGGGGAACCCCGGCGACCTATTCAGCGGCGGCCTGATCCTGCCCCTGAACATCTGTGTGGGGATCATTGTGGCCTGTACCATGTATACGTTTTACACGCTGTTTTTAGAGGGAGAGGAGGAGCGCTGATGCTGGAGGCCCTGTTGCAGCAGCGGTACTATGTGGCGGCGGTGCTTCTGTTCAGCATCGGCTTTGTCACCCTGTTTCTGCACCCAAATCTCATCAAGAAGATCATCGGCATGAACCTGATGGACACGGCGGTGTTCCTCTTCCTGGCGGCCATGGGCTATGTGGAGGGGGGAAAGGCCCCCATGGTGGAGGCCGGAGTCCCGGCGGAGGCCTATGTGAACCCGGTGCCCGGGGGACTGGTCCTCACGGGGATCGTGGTGGCGGTGAGCACCACGGCCCTGTTTCTGGCCCTCACCCACCGGCTCTACCGCCGGTACCACAGCCTGAATCTGGATGTGATCCTCATGCTGGCCCGGGAGGGCGGGCAGGAGAAGGACCACGGGGGAGCGGGCCGGACGGACCGCCCCTAGGGGCGGGAGGCGCCGGAGCCTCCAAAATACAGACGTTTGAAAAGGAGAGGGGGGAGCGCCGTTGACACTGTGGTATAACATTCCGTTTCTGACCATTCTGCTGGTGATGGCCAGCGCCCTCCTGGTGCCTCTGCTGAAAAACGGCGCCCGGGCCCTGGATCTGGTGCGGGGGGTGCAGCTGCTGTCGGCGGCGGGGTCCGCCTGGCTGCTGTGGGTGCTCAGCCGGACGGGGGAGAGCTTTGTCTTTCAGATGGGGCACTTTCCGGCTCCCTGGGGCAACGAGCTGCGGGCCGGGCCGCTGGAGGCCCTGCTGGCCCTCACCTTCAGCCTGGTGATGGTCCTCTCCCTCACAGGGGGCGCCCGGGAGCTGAAGGAGAGCCTGCCCGCGAAGCAGCTGGGCTGGTACTGCCTGCTGATGCAGCTGCTGTTCGGGGCCCTCATCGCCATGGTGTATACCGACGACCTGTTCACCGCCTATGTCTTTGTGGAGATCGCCGCGGTGACCGCCTGCATCGCCGTGGCCGCCCGGGAGAGCGGCCGGTCCATCCTGTCCGCCATCCGGTATCTCATGTTCAGCTGCCTGGGCTCCGGCCTGATCCTGTTGGGCATCTCCATTTTGTACGGCATCACCGGGCAGCTGCTTTTCGCCGGCCTGGAGGAGGCGGTGGGGGCGCTGCGGGACGGCGGGGGGTATTTCATCCCCCTGGTGGTGTCCGCCCTGCTGATGACCCTGGGCCTGTCCATCAAGAGCGCCCAGTTCCCCTTTCACGCCTGGCTGCCCGACGCCCACGCCAGCACCTTCACCGCCTCCAGCGCCATCCTGTCCGGTCTGGTGCTCAAGGGCTATCTGGTGATCATTTTAAAGCTGGTGCTCCGGGTGTTCGGACAGACCCTGCTGGTGTCGGTGTGCATGGACGACCTGCTGTTCCTGCTGGGGCTGGCGGGGATGCTCTTCGCCTCGGTGGCCGCCCTGCGGCAGGAGGAGGTCAAGCGGATGATCGCCTACTCCTCCTCCGCCCAGATCTCCTACATCTTCCTGGCCATGGGGCTGGGGAGCGAGGCGGGGCTGGCGGCGGCCTGCTACCAGATCCTGGCCCACGCCATGACCAAGTCCATGATCTTCCTGGGGGCCGGCGAGATGATCCGGGCCTCCGGCGGCCACTACTGGGGGGAGCTGCGGGGGGCCGCCCGCATGGCGCCCCTGGGCGGGCTGGCCTTCACGGTGGGGGGGCTGTCCCTGTGCGGCCTGCCCCTGCTGGCGGGATTCTCGGCAAAATACTGCATTGCCTGGGCCGCCCTGGAGGCGGACTGGCAGACCTTCCCCGCCCTGTTCGGCCTGGCGGCCAGCTCGGTGCTCAACGCCATGTACTACATCCCGGCCATCCTGGCCATCTGGGGCAGGAGGCAGGCCTCGGAGGAGCAGCCCCCGGTGTGGGACTGGAGCGACCGGCCCGGCAAGGGGGCCCTGGTGGTCCTGCTGGCCTGCAATGTGCTGCTGGGGACCGCCTTCGGTCCGGTGCGCGCCCTGATCGCCCAGGGGATCGCCCTGTTTTAATGTTGGAAAAAACCGCGGAGAGGAGGTGAGGAGATGCCGGGGATCTGGCTGCTGCTGCCCATTTTGTTTCCCATTTTTGGCGGGCTGTCCGTGCTGGCCATCCACACCCTGAAGGTGCGGCGGCGGGTCATCACCCTGCTGCTGATCCTCCAGCTGGGGCTGGTGGTCTTCCTCAGCCGGCAGGTGAGCGCGCCGGCTCAGCTCCTCACCCTGGCGGGCGGGGTGCGGCTGGTGCTCCAGGGGGACGCCCTGGGGCGGCTGTTTGCCGTCCTCATCTGCGCCGTGTGGCTGGCGGTGGCCGTCTTTGCCTTTGAGTATATGAACCACGAGGGCCACCGGGAGCGGTTCTTCGGCTTCTATCTCATGACCCTGGGGGCCATGATGGGGGTGTGCTTCGCCGGAAATCTGGTCACCCTCTACCTGTTTTATGAGATGATGACCCTGCTCTCCGTCCCCCTGGTGCTCCACATCGGCACCCGGAAGGCCTTCGAGGCGGCCTACCGCTACCTGGGCTTCTCGGTGGGGGGAGCGGCCCTGGGCCTGCTGGGCCTGTTTGTCCTCCAGGGCTACTGCACCACCGACCTGTTCACCCCCGGGGGCGTGCTGGACGCCCTGCGGGCGGGGGAGGACCGGGAGCTGCTGCTGGCCGTCTTTTTTGTGATGGCTGTGGGCTTTGGCTGTAAGGCGGGCATGTTCCCCCTCCACCCCTGGCTGCCCATCGCCCACCCGGTGGCCCCGGCCCCGGCCTCGGCGGTGCTGTCCGGCCTCATCACCAAGATGGGGGTGCTGGCCCTGATCCGGGTGGTCTACTACCTGTTTGGCTGGTCCTTCCTGGACGGGAGCTGGGCCCAGAAGGCCGTGCTGGTGCTGGCCCTGATCACCGTGTTTATGGGCTCCTCCCTGGCCCTGCGGGAGGACACCCTGAAGAAGCGGCTGGCCTACTCCACCGTCAGCCAGGTGTCCTATGTGATCTTCGGCCTGATGCTCTTCCACCCCCTGGCCCTGGAGGGAGCGCTGCTCCAGGCGGTGTTCCACGCCATTGCCAAAAACGCCCTGTTTATGGCCACCGGCGCCATCATCTACCAGACCCACCTGACCCAGGTGTCCCAGCTGCGGGGCATCGGAGGTCCCTACAGCGTCACCATGTGGTGCTTCACGCTGGCCTCGCTGTCCCTGGTGGGCATTCCCCCCACCGGCGGCTTTTTGAGCAAGTGGTTCCTGGCCCAGGGGGCTCTGGCGGCGGACGGGGGGCCGCTGGCCTTCTGGGGCATCGGGGTGCTGATGGTCTCCGCCCTGCTGACGGCGGGGTACCTGCTGCCCATTGTGGTCCGGGCCTTTTTCCCGGGCAAAGACTTCGATCAGGACTCGGTGATCCGGCAGCAGAACACCTGGCTCATGTGGATCACTCTGTGCCTGCTCACCGCCGCGGTGGTGGCGCTGGGGATGTTCCCCGGGGCCATGGAGCCGGTGCTCGGGGAGATCGTGGGGCCCATGTTCCCGTGACAGATCCGCTTCAGAGAGGAGGGGAGCGCTTATGTGGATGTTAACTGCAATTTTTCTGCCCATGGTCCTGGGGGTCTCTCTGGCGGTGTGGCGGCCGGAGAGCCGGGACGCCCGGCAGCGGTTCGTGTTCGCGGCGGCCTGCCTCACCTCCCTGGCCGCCCTCTCCGCTATGGCGTCCCTGTGGGGCCGGGAGCCGCTGATCCTCCTGTCCCTGGGGGAGAAGCTGTCCATCGCGCTGCGGGTGGACGGCCTGTCCTGTATCTTTGCCGCCCTGGTGTCGGTGCTGTGGCCCCTGGCCTGCCTGTACGCCGGGGAGTATATGAGCCGGGAGGGGAGCGAGAACCGCTTCTTCGCCTTCTATCTCATCAGCTTCGGTGTGACCCTGGGCATCGCCTTCTCCGCCAACGTGCTCACCATGTATCTGTTTTACGAGCTGCTCACCCTGGCCACCCTGCCCCTGGTGATGCACCACATGGACGGCAAGGCCCGGTACGCGGGGCGGATCTATCTGACCTACTCCATGTGCGGGGCGGCCCTGGGCTTCATCGCCATGGTGCTGATGATCGAGCACGGCTCCCTATTCTTCCAGTTCGGGGGCAGTGTGACCGTGGGGGCGGGCAAGGAGAACACCCTTCGTATGGCCTATGTGCTGGGCTTCTTCGGCTTTGGGGTGAAGGCGGCGGTGTTCCCAGGGCACAAGTGGCTGCTGCGGGCCTCGGTGGCCCCCACACCGGTGACCGCCCTGCTCCACGCGGTGGCGGTGGTGAAGGCGGGGGCCTTCGCCGTGGCCCGGATCACCTGGTACGGCTTCGGCCCCGGCCTGCTCCAGGGGACCTGGTGCCAGTACCTGACCATGGGGGCGGCCATTTTCACCATCGTCTACGCCTCCTCCAAGGCCCTGCGCACCAAGCACCTGAAGCGCCGGCTGGCCTGGTCCACCATCAGCAACCTGTCCTACATCCTCCTGGGGATCACGGCGCTGACCACCGCCGGCCTGATCGCCGGGATGGTCCACCTGGTGGTCCACGCCGTGCTGAAGATCACCCTGTTCTTCTGTGTGGGGGCGGTCCACTATAAGATGCACCGGGACTTCGTCCCCGATGTGGAGGGGTGCGGCGTCATCATGCCGGTGGTGTTCGGCAGCTTTGCCGTGGCCTCTCTGGGCCTGATGGGAGTGCCCCCCCTGGCGGGCTTTGCCAGCAAGTGGCTGCTGGCCACGGCGGCGGTGGGACTGGGGCGGTGGATCGGCTATTTGGCGGCCGCGGCTCTGATCGTCTCCGCCCTGCTGACCGCCCTGTATCTGATGGAGATCGTGCTGCTGGCCTTCTTCCCCCGGCAGAACCGGCAGCTCACCGTGCGGGTGCCCAAGCGGGCCCGCCGGGACCCCAGCTTCCGCATGACCGTCCCCCTCACCGTCCTTTCCGCCGGCTCACTGGCCCTGGGCCTGAGCGCGGGGGGGCTGGAGCAGGCGGTGACGCTGCTGCTGCGGTAAAGGAACCCAGCGAGACGAGGAGGTGAGACTGTGACCCGATTTCTGCTGTTCCCCGTGTTCTTCCCCATGCTGGCGGGGCTGTTCGCCTATTTTTTGGGCCGCTGGCAGGAGAAGGCCCGGGATATGTTCATCCTGTCCGCCTCCGCCATGGAGCTGCTGCTGGTGCTGGTCATCTGGACCAATCCAGAGCTGGCCCACACCACGGCGGAGGTGGCAGGCTTCTGCGCCATGGGCATCCGGTTCCAGACTGGAGGCTTTCACACCCTGATGGCCCTGCTCACCGCCGCCGGCTGGATGGCGGGCTCGGTGTTTTGCCGGGAGTACATGGTCCATGTGAAGAAGCGCAGCCGCTTCTACTTCTTCTGGATGCTCACCCTGGGGGCCACCATGGGGGTGTTCCTGTCCGCCGACCTGTTCACCGCCTTCCTGTTCTTCGAGGTCATGTCCTTCACCTCCTTCGTCCTGGTGATCCAGACGGAGGAGGCCCAGGCCCTGCGGGCGGGGGAGACCTATCTGGCGGTGGCGGTGATCGGCGGCCTGGCGGCTCTGTCCGGGCTGTTCCTCCTGTACTGGCAGCTGGGGACCCTGGACCTGGACCGGATGGGGGCGGCCGCGGGGGCGGCGGACCGGGGCCTGCTGTGGGCGGGCGCCCTTCTGATCCTGGTGGGCTTCGGGGCCAAGGCGGGCGCCTTCCCCCTGCACATCTGGCTGCCCACCGCCCACCCGGCGGCCCCCGCCCCCGCCTCGGCGGTGCTGTCCGGCATCATCATCAAGACGGGGATCTACGGGATCCTGGTGCTGTCCACCACCATTTTCCTCCATGACCTCTCCTGGGGGCTGCTGCTGGCCGCCATCGGGGTGGTGACCATGGTGCTGGGGGCGGTGCTGGCGGTGTGCTCGGTGGATCTGAAGCGCACCCTGGCCTGCTCCTCCATCTCCCAGATGGGCTTTATCCTGGTGGGGACCGCCATGCAGTGCCTGCTGGGGGAGCACAACGCCCTGGCGGTGGACGGGACCATTCTGCATATCCTGAACCACTCCCTCATCAAGATGGTCCTCTTCCCCCTGGCGGGCATCATCCACCTGTCCACCCACTCCTTTGACCTCAACGAGATCCGGGGCTTTGGCCGGGGCAAGCCCATGCTGGCCCTGTTTATGGGGCTGCCCATGCTCAGCCTGGCGGGGGTGCCCACCCTCAACGGCTATGTGAGCAAGACCCTCCTCCACGAGAGCATCGTGGAGTACCTCCCCATGGCCGGCTCCCTGGAGCCCTGGTTCTCCGCCCTGGAGTGGCTGTTTCTGGTGAGCGGCGGCCTCACCCTGGCCTATATGCTCAAGCTGTTTGTCTGCCTGTTCGTGGAGAAGAACCCCCTGCCCGACCGGGTCCTGGACCGGAAGTGGCGGCGGAAGCGGGAGCACTACATGGCCCTCGCCTCCCTGGCGGTGCTGTCCGCCTATCTGCTGGTGATGATCCGCCTGGGGTCGGCCCCCGGCGCCACCATGGACGCCATCGCCGCCATGACCCGGGACTTTCTCCACGGCCACCCGCCGGACCACCCGGTGGACTACTTCTCCCAGGTGAATCTGGAGGGGGCGGGGATCTCTCTGGCCATCGGCGCGGCGGTCTATGTGCTGGTGGTGCGGACCCTGCTGATCCGCCGGAGGCGGTATGTGGACCCCATCCCTCCCTGGCTGAATCTGGAGGACCGGGTATACCGGCCCCTCCTGGACCTGCTGGCCAAGACGGCGGTGGTGCTGGCCACGCTGGTGGACCGCATCCTGCCCCGGCTGCTGTTCCAGGGGGTGCCCCGCTGGTTCGGCCGGGGGGTCCAGGGCTGGACCCGGCTTCGGGACCGGCTGGCTTTCCGGCTTACCGGCGGGCAGTTCGTCCCACAGCCCTCGGTGGAGCAGGCGGCGGACGACGAGCACTTCGCCCGGTATGAGGACGCCCCCCGCTCCGGCGGCGGCTTTGTGAACTCCCTGGCCTTCGGGCTCATCCTCACCGGACTGGGCCTGGCCTTCGGGCTGCTGTTCATCCTGCTCTATGGGATCCACAGCTGAAAAAGCAAGGGAATCCGGTCTGACAGGAAAAAATATTGTGTCCGCCCCGGCGGTATGAAATGCCCCGCCCAGGAGATACTGGAACTACCGGTATCACCTGGGCGGGAGGTTTTTTCATGCAGAACAAGGTGGAGCTGTGCGGCGTCAACACCGCCAAGCTGAAGGTGCTGAAAAATGAGGAGACGCAGGCGCTGCTCCGGCGGGCCAAGGCAGGGGACAAGCAGGCCCGGGAGGAGCTGATCCAGGGCAACCTGCGCCTGGTGCTGTCGGTGATCCACAAGTTCTCCAACCGGGGGGAGAATGTGGACGACCTGTTCCAGGTGGGCTGCATCGGTCTCATCAAGGCCATCGACAACTTCAACACCGACCTGGATGTGCGCTTCTCCACCTACGGGGTGCCCATGATCGTGGGGGAGATCCGCCGGTATCTTCGGGACAACAGCGCCATGCGGGTGTCCCGGGCCATGCGGGACACCGCCTACAAGGTGCTCCAGGCCAAGGAGGCCTATCTGGCCAAGCATCAGAAGGAGCCCACCGTGGAGGAGATCGCCCAGATGCTGGGCATCAAACGGGAGGACGTGGTCTTTGCTCTGGACGCCATTTTGGACCCGGTGTCCCTGTACGAGCCCATCTACTCCGACAGCGGGGACACGGTGTGCGTCATGGACCAGGTGAAGGACAGCAGGAACACCGACGAGATGTGGCTGGAGCACATCGCCCTGAAAGAGGCGGTGTCCCGGCTCAGCCGGCGGGAGCAGAAGATCTTAGCCATGCGCTTCTACCAGAGCAAGACCCAGATGGAGGTGTCGGAGGAGATCGGCATCTCCCAGGCGCAGGTGTCCAGACTGGAGAAGAACGCCCTGAAGCAGATCCGAAAGGAGCTTTAAGGGTGCGCGAGCGGGGCGGCCTCAGGCCGCCCCGCGGCTG
>CASEKM010000057.1 GCA_949288405.1 uncultured bacterium
GGGACGGGAGCCTGCGCAAATCAAGAGGCGCTGCTGGAGCTGGAGTCGGAGGCGGCGTCGGACGCGGTCTCGTCCTCCGCCTCGTCGTCCTCTGACGCGGTGAGCGCCTGGGCGGAGAGGGAGATGAGGGAATCCACCGAGCCGGCGGACAGCAGGTACACCGCCGGGTCGCCCGAGAGCTGGGCGTAGTACGCATCCCCCGTGCTGTCCAGGGCCCCGATGGTGAGGGTGAGGGTCTCGCCCTCACCATAATTTATGGTGAGCACCCCCACAGGGGTATCCAGACCGCAGGCGGACAGGGTGTCCGCCTCCCCCTTGTAGTCATAGCAGGCGTCAAAGGCCAGGGAGGAGAGCTGGGCCATCAGGGTGGTGAAGGTGCTGTTGTCCGCCGGGATGGCCGCGCCGTTCACGTCCCAGGCGGGCTCCGTCGCCCCGCCGTCCTCCGAGGAGGAGCTGTCCCCGCTCTCTGTGCTGGCCGTCTCCGCCTCCCCCTTGGTCAGGGTGAGGGCGGTCCCGCCGCTCTCCCAGGTGAGGGAGGAGACGGCGTCCGTCCCCAGGGCGGGAAAGTCGGGAATGGCGGCCAGGTCCAGCAGCTCCAGCTCCTCCAGCCGGTCCGCCAGGTCGGTGGAGACGGTGTACACGGTGTCGTCCTCCGCCAGCTTGGCATAGCAGTAGCTGTCTGTCGCATTCCCCAGCAGCAGGGTGGCAGACGCTCCGTCCTCGCCGGTGACCGCCGCTTGAAGGGCGGGGTGGTCCAGGCCGTAGGCGGACAGGGCCTCCGGGTCGTCAATGACCCGGATGGCGGCCAGGGACCCCACCTGCTCGGCCAGGTCCTCCAGCTCCTCCTGGTCGGCGGGGAAGGCCGCATCCCCGTCGTACTGCCAGGAGCCCTCCGCCTTGGTGAAGGAGAGCTCCCCCTGGGCGTTGGTGAGGGAGAGGGCGGCGGGGGCGGACAGCTGGGTGAGGTAGACGGCGTCGTCCGCCGCCGCCTGCCCGGCGTTCCACGCCCGCAGTCCCAGATAGGCCCCGCCGCACACCGCCAGGGCGGCGGCCAGGGCCGCCAGGGTCTTCGCCTGCTTGGTCATAGCTTCCTCCTTTTCAGCCAGAACAGGAAGCCGCACAGGAGGATGCCGATGGGCAGCACGGCGATATAGGCGGTGCTCCACAGCCCCGGGTTCTGGATGGTGTTGTAGGTGACGGCCAGGCTCTTGGGGGAGATGGACAGGTTGTCCACGTCGTCAAAGCCGGCGGTGAGGGCGTTGAGGAAGACAGTCTGGTTCACCAGGCTGTTGTTCTGGGTCAGGATGGTCTCGTCCAGGAAGGAGGTGCTCCCCAGCACGGTGAGCCGCCCGCCGTCGTCCCCCAGGGACACCGCCCCCAGCAGGTAGGTGCCGGAGGTCTGGCTCCCGTCCTCGGTCACCGCCAGGGCCTGGCTGGTGGTGCTCAGGAAGGCGGTCACCGTCCAGGCGCTGTCCTCCCCGCTGGCCAGGGAGCGGAAGCCCCGGGCGTTGCCGAAGTAGGTGAGGGCGTCGCTGTCCAGACCGGCGGCCACGTCGGTGCCGGTGGCCAGCACGCCGCAGATGGCGAAGGGGGAGCCGAACTGCGGGTAGTAGCTGCCCAAGTCGGCGATATAGCCCTCCGCCAGCTGGACGCCCCGGCTCTCCAGCAAGGCCTCCCAGTTGGGCAGGGGGTCCAGGGTGGTCCCCGCCAGGAAGACCAGCTGTCCACCCCCGGCCAAATAGTCCTGGAGCAGGGTCAGCTCCCCGGCGGACAGGTCGGTCTCCGGCCCGTTTACCAGCAGCAGGTCGCAGTCCTCGGGCAGCGCCTCCGTCAGGGCGGTGCTTACGCTGCTGAGCGCCAGATTGGAGCACTGGATGGCCTCCTGGATGGACTGGGACAGCTCCGCCTCCCCGTGGCCGGTGACGGTGTAGACGGTGTGCCCCGCGTCGCTGGTGACATAGTTCACCGCGGCGGTGAGCTGTCCCTCGGCGTCAAAGGCGTCCTCAGTCATGGAGAAGTAACTGGTATAGGAGTAGGTGATGATGTCCGAGTAGGAGATGGTCTCCGACTTGCCGGTGGCCTCACAGCGGACGATGAGGCTGTCCGACTGGGCGTCATACTGGCTGGCCTGGTCCGGGTGGGCCACCGGGTCCACATAGGTGAGGGACAGGCGGCCGGACAGGGCGGCATACCGGTCCAGGAACTTTAAGATGCGCTGGTCGGTGGCGTTTTCCTCCGCCAGCACCACGATCTCCACGTCCTGGTCCAGGGCGGCGAGAAAGTCCCTGGAGGTGTCGGAGATGTCGTACAGGCTGTTGTCGGTGAGGTCGAACTCGGTGAGGTTGGAGGGCAGCTGCCCCACGATGAGATTGACCAGCAGGACCAGAGCCGCCACCGCGGCGGTCACCGCGGCCAGATAGCCCCCCTGACGGAGGCTGCGCCGGTTCAAATTGGGTTTTTTCATCTCAACACGCCCCCTCTCAGTCCCAGCGGCGCTTCTGGAGCGTCTGGACAGTCAAAAACAGAAACAGGAAGGTGAGGGACAGGTAGAGCACCAGGCCCTTCAGGTCAAACACGCTGTACTGGACAAAGTTGTAGAACACCTGGGTAAAGGAGAAGGCGGACAGAAGGCCGCCCAGGGCGTCCGGCAGGAAGCTCACCAGGTCGTCCCACAGGAACAGCACCAGCAGCACGGCGAAGGTGCTCACTGCGGCGATGATCTGGCTCTCCGTCAGGGAGGAGAGGAACATGCCGATGGCCAGGAACACACAGCCCATAAGGAAGAAGGCCAGCAGGGAGGCGTAGTCGGACAAAAGCCGCGCCTCCCCGTTCATGGCGATGATCAGGGGACAGAAGGCCATCAGCGCCACCGGCGCCAAAAACACCGTGGCCATGGCCAGGAACTTGCCCAGCACCACGCCGGTGAGGGACACCGGGGCGGTGAGCAGCAGCTGGTCGGTGCGGCTGTGCCGCTCCTCCGCCATGGACTTCATGGTGAGCAGGGGGATGGCAAACATGAGAATGGACATGAGGCTGTACAGGGTGTAGGAGAACTGGGGCAGGCCGTTGTACAGGTTGTAGGCCATGAAGTAGATGCCGGTGAAGAACACCAGCACGGCGATGAACACATAGCCGATCATGGAGTTGAAATAGGAGTTCAGCTCCCGCTTGTAGATGGCGCTCACGGCTGCTCCACCTCCTCAGATCGAGATTCCCGGGCCGGGGACTGACTCCCGGGGTCCGGCGGGCCTCCGGCCGGGGAGGGCGCCTCGTCGGAGGTGAGGGTCAGGAAGATATCCTCCAGGGTCATCTGATCCCGGCGCAGCTCCAGCAGGGGCAGGCCCGACTGGGCGAAGGCCCGGAACACCGCCTCCCGCAGGTCGGCCCCCTCCGCCCCCTCCAGGCGGAAGGAACACACCCCCTCCTCCCGGGCGGGGAGCTGGGTCAGCGTTTCCAGGCCGGGCAGAGGGGCCAGGAGGGCCCGGACCGCCTCCCCCTCTCCCCGGGCGGACACCTCCAGGGCGGGGGTGGGGGCCAGGGAGCGCTCCAGCTCCTCCGGGGTGCCGGCGGCCACCTTTTTCCCGTGGTGGATGATGAGCAGGTGGTCGCACACCTCCTGCACCTCGGAGAGGATGTGGGAGCTGAGGATTACGGTGTGCTCCCGGGCCAGGGAGCGGATCAGGGTGCGGATCTCCAGGATCTGCTGGGGGTCCAGGCCCACGGTGGGCTCATCCAGAATGAGCACCTTTGGGAAGCCCAGCAGGGCCTGGGCCAGGCCCACCCGCTGGCGGTAGCCCTTGGACAGGTTGCGCAGCAGCCGCCCCCGCACACCGGTGATGCCGGTGAGCTCCATCACCCGGGCGGTCTGCTCCCCCCGGTCCCCTTTGGGCACCTTTTTCAGCTGGGCGGCGAACTGCAGATACTCCTCCGCCGTCATATCCAGGTAGAGGGGCGGCAGCTCGGGCAGATAGCCGATGGCCCGCTTGGCCGCCTCCGGCTCCCGGACCACGCTGTGCCCGTCCACCAGGATCTCCCCCTCTGTGGGGCCCAGATAGCCGGTCATCAGGTTCATGGTGGTGGACTTTCCCGCCCCGTTGGGGCCCAGAAAGCCGAAGATCTGGCCGTCGGGCACGGTAAAGGACAGGTGGTCCACCGCCGTATGGCGGCCGTACCGCTTCACCAGGTCGCGTACTTCGATCACAGGACAAGACCTCCTTGCATTCAATGGCCACTCTATCCTACCCCGAAGAGCTGAAATATCCCTGAAAAAGCGGTGAACATTTTATGAAACCTCACTTGCCAGGGGGGAGAACATCCGCTATACTTAAAACCAGTGAAGACCTGTTCCGCGGGCGGGGCCCGCGGTCCAAATAAGACAAGAGAAAGGACGTGACGTACATGAAATATGAGATCCAGGGCGAGCCCATGCCGGTGGTCATCTGCGACCTGTCGGGCGGGGAGTCCATGATCACAGAGATGGGCTCCATGGTGTGGATGTCCCCCAATATGGAGATGGAGACCTCCGCCGGCGGCCTGGGGAAGGCCTTCGGCCGCATGTTCTCCGGGGAGTCCATCTTCCAGAACATCTACACCGCCCAGGGCGGGCCGGGCATGATCGCCTTTGCCTCCACCTTCCCCGGCTCCATCCGGGCGGTGGAGATCTCCCCCAGCAGCCCCATCGTGGTGCAGAAGTCCGCCTTCCTGGCCTCGGAGGCCGGGGTGGAGCTGTCCGTCTTCTTCCAGAAGAAGGCCATGGGCGGCTTCTTCGGCGGCGAGGGCTTCATCATGCAGAAGCTCTCCGGCCGCGGCACGGCCTTTTTGGAGATCGACGGCCACGCGGTGGAGTATGATCTGGCCCCGGGGCAGAGCATCGTGGTGGACACGGGCAATCTGGCCATGATGGACGCCACCTGCTCCCTGGATGTGCGGACGGTGAAGGGCGTGAAGAACGTGCTCTTCGGCGGGGAGGGGATCTTCCACACGGTGGTCACCGGCCCGGGGCGGGTGGTCCTCCAGACCATGCCCCTCACTGCCTTTGCCGGGGCCATCGCCTCGGTGCTGCCCAACAAGCAGTGATCGTGCCCGAATGTGTTCAGAGCGGGGCCGCCGGTGCGGCCCCGCTTTTGCTGTCTTGACAGAAGGCGCGCTGGAGGATACAATAGGACAAACCGCAGAAAATCCAACACAGGGGCGCTGGGAGTCATTTCCGGCTGAGATGCAGAGGCAAAGCGCAGCCTCCGGTCCCTTACACCTGATCCGGGCAATGCCGGCGTAGGAAGTGAATGGATGTGCTTTGTCATGTTCCTTCTTTTCGTACCGCAAGACCCGTTGGGCTGTCCTGCGGTACTACACATTTTAGGAGGAATTGACAACTATGACACGATCTCATCTGGGCGTACGCATGCTGTGCGAGGCGGCTATCATGGTGGCGCTGGCGCAGATCCTCAGCTACATCAAGCTGATGGAGCTGCCCAACGGCGGCTCCCTGACGCCGGCCATGTTCCCCATCATCCTGTTCGCCGTGCGGTGGGGAACCATCCCGGGCCTGATGGCCGGTTTTGTGTTCGGACTGCTGCAGCTGATCTTTGACGGGGCCTATGCCTGGGGCTGGCAGTCCATGCTGCTGGACTACCTGGTGGCCTTCACCCCGCTGGGCCTGGCCGGACTGTTCCGGGGCAAGAAGTGGGGCATTTTCGCCGGCACCATTTTGGGCTGCGCCGGGCGCTTTCTGGTCCACTACATCAGCGGCGTGACCATCTACAAGATCCTGGCTCCCACGGAGTTCATGCAGTGGACGTTCACCAGCCCCTCCTTCTACTCCATTGTGTATAACGGCTCCTACATGCTGCCCAACACCATCATCGCCCTGGTGATCGCGGCTCTGCTCTACAGGCCCATGTATAAATATATCATGGGGCAGGATATCTGGGGGAAACTGTGACCGGCCTGCTCTGTGAACGGAGAGGGAGAGGACGGTTCCATGGGAAAATTCGACGGCCTGCTGCTGGTCAGCGATTTTGACGACACCCTGTATGATTTTCAGCACCGGGTGCCGCCCCGGAATGTGGAGGCCATCCGGTACTGGATCGGGGAGGGCGGACGCTTTACGGTCGCCACCGGGCGGGCCCACCGCACCTTCGCGCCCTACTTCTCTCTGGCCCCCATCAACGCGCCGGTGGTGCTGTCCAACGGCTCGGCCATCTACGACTTTCAGCGGGAGGAGATGCTGGTCCAGACCCTTCTGGACCCCCGGGCCCCGGAGGATTTCGCCGCGCTCATGGAGGCCATCCCCTCTCTGGGGCTGGAGGCCTACCACGGGGAGGACATCTATGTGTACCGCCCCAACGCCGTCACCGACGCCCATATGGCCAAGGTGGGCACCGACTATGAGGAGCGGGCCATTCCGGACATGCCCTCCCCCTGGACCAAGGCCATCGTCCAGCAGGAGTACGGCGAGCTGCTGAAGGCCCGCGCCTGGCTGGAGGAGCACTGTCCCGGCCGGTACGAGGCCATCTTCTCCAACCGCTACTACCTGGAGATCACCCACCGGGGATGCAACAAGGGGGGCATGGTGGCCCGGCTGCTGGAGCTGCTGCGCATTCCCCGGGAGAATTTGTACTGTGTGGGGGACAACCAGAACGACATCCCTATGCTGGCCCTGTCCGCCGTCCCCTTCGCCCCGGCCAACTGCGCCCAGGAGGTGAAGGACTGGGGCGCCACCGTCCTGTGCCACTGCGACGAGGGCGTCATCGGGGACATCGTGGAGCGGCTGGACCGAACCTTTTCTTGAATCCGAAAAACGAGCTGTAAGGCCGGCCGCATCTGTGCGGCCGGTCTTTTGCTGTATTTCGGCGTTTTGACGGGCGCCATCCGCGCAGGCCCCATAAAACGCCAAACGGCGGGACCCTCACAGGGAGGGCCCCGCCGCAGGGCGAAAACCGAGTTAATCTGCGGTCACGATCCGCACTTTGTCGCCGATGGAGTCGATATAGACGGTCAGCTTGCTGGAGAACGCCAGGCAGGCCCGCAGACGGTCTGCGCCCTCCTCCTGGTCGAACCAGCTCTCTGTGGCAGTCTTGTAGCACTCCACGCCGTCGGCCACGGCGTAGGTGCGGCCCTTGGCGGTGAGGTAGTACCGGCCGTCCCGCTCGAAGAAGTCGGCGGGGGAGACCTGATACTCCTCCAGCTTGGCGATGCTGATGATCAGGCCGTTCTTGCCGGCCACCGCGCCGATGAAGTCGCCGGTCTTGCCCGCATAGCCGGCCTTCTCGTTGAATTTGAGGACGCTCCGGCTCTCCAGGGTCCAGGAGGTCTTGTAGTCCGTATCCGTGCCGACCTGCTCGCCCTTGTCGTCGAAAATGGGCGTCTCGATGACGGTGGTGTGGCCCACCATCATGCCGTAGGTGTAGGCGTCGCCGGTGACGTTGCTGAGGACGATCACGTCCACCACGTCGGAGCTGTTCATATGCACGGCGGAGATCTGGTTTTGGGCGATGGGGCCGTAGTCCAGGCTGGACAGGGGGACGGATACCTGGGCGCCGTCCTTGAACTGCTCATACACCCGCACGCCGGGGGCCACCTTGTGGCCGCCGATGGTCATGGCCTGGGGGTCAAAGTCGCCGGGGGCCCGCTGGCTGGTGAAGCGGGAGGCGCCGATCACGTTCTCGTCGGTGGAGGTGATGGTGCACACCTGGTTCAGGTTCTTCAGCTTGCTCTCGGAGCCCTTCAGCTCCAGGGTGCCGCCGTTGGGCAGGAACAGGTCCACGGTGGTCTCGCTGGTGACGTAGCCCAGGGCGGTGGAGCGGGTCTGGGCGGAGGCGGGCAGGATGGCGGCCACCTGGCCGTCCACCGTCATCAGCAGGGAGACCTGCTGGCCCGCAGAGACCTGGTCGGTGAAGTCCCAGGCGCTCTCCAGCACCGGGAAGGTGTGGCCCAGCAGGGTGATGGACGTGGGGGCCTTGGGGCTGGGGGAGGGGTTCTGATACTTGCAGCTCAGCCGCAGGTCGGACACCAGCAGGGTGTTGGACATGCTGTCGTAGGTGACCACGTCATAGGGCTGGATCTGGGACAGGCTGATCTCCTGCTGGTTCTTCAGGATGGTGTAGCCCTCCGCGCCGCCGGTGAGGCGGTGGAAGGAGGCGGCGTTCACCCGGTCCATGACCACCAC
>CASEKM010000058.1 GCA_949288405.1 uncultured bacterium
TATTCTTTTGCAAGCCCGGGATTCAAACGCTTACCTATGATATTATAGCAGATTTTTTGGAAAAGTAAAGGGAAATTTTTAATTTTGTTCCCCTTCCGCCCCGGTCTGTCCGCCTCTGCGGCGAACGGAGGCCACTACAGCCCCGGCGCCTCTGAGACCAGAAAGGTCCCCCCCCTGGGGGGCGGGACCGGAATCATTGTGGCTCAGGCGATCACACCAGCTGGATGATGGCCATCTCGGCGGCGTCGCCGCGGCGGGGGCCGATCTTCACCACGCGGGTGTAGCCGCCGTTGCGGTCGGCATACTTGGGGCCGATCTCCTGGAACAGCTTCTTGGCCACATCCTCCTTGGTGATGAAGCCCAGGGCCTGCCGGTAGGCGGGCAGGTCGTTCTTCTTGGCCAGGGTGATCATCTTCTCAGCCACAGGAGCCACTTCCTTGGCGCGGGTGACGGTGGTCTTGATCTGGCCGTTCTCCAGCAGGTAGGTGACCATGGCGCGGAGCATAGCCCGGCGCTGATCGCTGGTGCGGCCCAGCTTGCGATGCTTCATAGACATAACAAACACTCCTTCGACCTCGCGCTGCGAGATCTGATTCAAATTCGTTCATCGGGTCCGGGGACCCGGGACACCTCCACAGGAGGACCGCCGGAGCGGCACGGGAAGCGGAACGTTACATACCTTCCTCGCTGCCCCCACGGAGAAAAAGCTCCTCCGCGTTTAGTTGTTGGAATCGTCGCTGGCCAGGGACAGGCCCATCATGGCCAGCTTGTTGATGACCTCTTCCAGGGACTTGCGGCCCAGGTTGCGCACCTTCATCATCTCTTCCTCGGTCTTGGAGATCAGGTCCTCCACCGTGTTGATGTTGGCCCGCTTGAGGCAGTTATAGGAACGCACGGACAGGTCCATGTCGTCGATGGTCATTTCCATCACCTTGTCCCGCTGGGTCTCGGCCTTCTCCACCACGGTGGAGCGGCTGCCCATGGTCTCACTGAGATCGGTAAACAGGGTGAAGTGGTCGCACAGGATGCGGGCGCCCAGGGAGACCGCGTCCCGGGCGTCGATGGTCCCGTCGGTCCACACCTCCAGGGTCAGCTTGTCATAGTCCGTGGCGTCGCCCACACGGGTGTTCTCCACGGTGTAGTTGACCTTGCGCACGGGGGTGTAGATGGAGTCCACGGGGATCAGACCGATGATGGTCTGGGCGGGCTTGTTCCGGTCGGCGGGGACATAGCCGCGGCCGTGGGACAGGGTCAGCTCCATGGACAAGGTGGCGTCGGGGCCCAGAGTGGCGATGTGCTGCTCCGGGTTGAGGATCTCCACGTCGGCGTCCGCCTTGATGTCGCCGGCGGTGACCTCACAGGCGCCGGAGGCCTCGATATGGACGGTCTTGGTCTCCTCGCAGTGGAGCTTGGCGATGATGCTCTTGATGTTGAGGACGATCTCGGTCACGTCCTCCTTCACCCCGGGGATGGTGGAAAACTCGTGCTGGACGCCGGCGATCTTGATGGTGGTCACCGCGGTACCGGGCAGAGAGGACAGCAGAATGCGGCGCAGGGAGTTGCCCAGAGTGGTGCCGTAGCCGCGCTCCAGGGGCTCCACCACGTACTTGCCGTAGGAGCTGTCGCCGGGATTCTCCACGCATTCAATGCGGGGCTTCTCGATTTCTACCATATGCTATGATACCCTCCTTTTCTCGACGGCGGGCGCCGTCTGATTCAGCTCACCAATATCTGAGGGTTGTCTAAGTCTAATTTGATCGGGTCCCATCCCCCTCCCGCAGGGAGAGAGAAAGAAGCCCCGGGGCCTTCGGACGCGCCGAAGGCCCGCAGGCTCGGTTCCTTACTTAGAGTACAGCTCGACGATGAGGTGCTCTTCCACGGGGAAGTCGATGTCGTCCCGGACGGGGAGCGCCACGACCTTGCCCTGGAGGGTATTCTTCTCCCGCTCCAGCCACTTGGGCAGGGTGACGATGGGGGCGTCCTCGCCCACCAGGCCCTTGAACTTCACGGAGGAGCGGCTCTTCTCCCGCACCTCGATGACGTCGCCCACCTTCACCAGGTAGGAGGGGATGTCCACCCGCTGGCCGTTCACGGTGAAGTGGCCGTGGGTGGTCAGCTGACGGGCCTCGCGGCGGGTCTTGGCAAAGCCCAGACGGTACACCACGTTGTCCAGACGGCGCTCGATGAGGGTCAGCAGATTCTCGCCGGTCTTGCCCTGCATCCGGTTGGCCTTCTCATAGTACATATGGAACTGCTTCTCCATGATGCCGTAGACAAACTTGACCTTCTGCTTCTCAGTCAGCTGGGTAGCGTACTCAGACTGCTTCCGGCGCATCTGGCCCTTGGGATTGCGGTTGGTGGTCTTCTTGTCATAGCCCATGACGGTGGGGGACAGGTTCAGAGCCTTGCACCGCTTGGCAATGGGCTGCATATTTCTAGCCATGTGTCAAAAACCTCCTTCTTCCAGATCAGACGCGGCGGCGCTTGGGGGGGCGGCAGCCGTTGTGGGGGACGGGGGTCACGTCCTTGATCAGGGTGACCTCCAGGCCCACGGCCTGCAGCGCCCGGATGGCGGCCTCACGGCCGGCGCCGGGGCCCTTAACATAGACCTCCACGGTCTTCAGGCCATACTCCATGGCGGCCTTGGCGGCCGTCTCGGCGGCGGTCTGAGCGGCGAAGGGAGTGCTCTTCCGGGAGCCGCGGAAGCCCAGCCCGCCGGAGGAGGCCCAGGACAGGGCGTTGCCCTGGAGATCGGTGACAGTCACCATGGTATTGTTGAAGGAGGAGCGGATATGCACCTGGCCCTTCTCCACGTTCTTACGCTCGCGGCGCTTACGCACCACTTTCTTACCCTTGGTATTCGCAGCCATGTGTTATCCCTCCTTACTTCTTCTTGTTGGCGACGGTACGCTTGGGACCCTTGCGGGTACGGGCGTTGGTCTTGGACCGCTGGCCGCGGACAGGCAGGCCCTTGCGGTGACGGATGCCGCGGTAGCAGCCGATCTCGGTGAGCCGCTTGATGTCCATGGCCACGTTGCGGCGCAGGTCGCCCTCCACGGTGTACTCGTGGCTGATGATCTCACGCAGCTTGGTCTCGTCCTCCTCGGACAGGTCCTTCACGCGGGTGTCAGGGTTGATTCCGGCCTGAGCCAGGATCTTGTTGGCGCTGGTGCGCCCAATGCCGTAGATATAAGTGAGGCCGATCTCAATTCGCTTCTCTCTCGGCAGGTCAATACCGGCAATACGAGCCATTCTTTACAGCACCTCCAAAATTAACCTTGTCTCTGCTTATGCTTGGGGTTTTCGCAAATTACCATGACTTTGCCCTTGCGCTTGATGACTTTGCACTTCTCGCACATGGGCTTCACGGACGGTCTTACTTTCATTGTGATAACCTCCTGATGAATGCCTTGATGGCCCCGGCGGGCGGTGGGCGCAAGGGCTCGCCGCCGCCGGTCGTGAATGGGTTCGGGCGGAATTTCTTATTTGCTCCGCCAGGTGATCCGACCGCGGGTCAGATCATAGGGTGACATCTGAACGGTCACCTTGTCGCCGGGGAGGATGCGGATGAAGTTCATGCGCAGCTTCCCGGAAATATGTGCCAGGATGATGTGGCCATTGCCAATGTCCACGTGGAACGTGGTGTTGGGGAGAGACTCGGTGACGACTCCCTCCAGCTCGATCATATCATCTTTCGCCAAGCGTGTTTCCCTCCTTGAAGGCGGCCAGCGCCCTTCTCAGTTCCCGGTCCGACACCGGTTCTCCTTGTTTCAGCTTTTGGATGGCGGGGTGTGGAAAGAGGCGGTCAGGTCCCGTGAGGGGCTGCACATGCCGCGGCTTTTTCGCCTTGGGATGGGCCGCCCTCCGGCGCTTCCCGTCGGCCAGCAGAAGCCGGCCGGTCTCCTCCTCCAGGCCCACGACGCAGAAGATGCCTTCCTTGTCCCGTCCGGCTGTCGCTCGGACGATCTGACCTGTGTAATCAAACATAGGCTCCGTCTTCCGTAACGGTGAGGATCTCGGGGCCATCCTCGGTGATGAGGATGGTGTTCTCATAGTGGGCGGTGAGGGAGCCGTCCAGGGACACGGTGGTCCACTGGTCGGGGAGCACCTTCACCTGCCAGTCCCCGGCGCACACCATGGGCTCCACGGCGATGGTCATGCCCGGCTGGAGCCGGGGACCGTGGCCGGCGGGCCCGAAGTTGCGCACCTCAGGGGCCTCGTGGAGCTTGCGCCCCACCCCGTGGCCCACAAAGTCCCGGACCACGGAGAAGCCGAAGGACTCCACATAGGTCTGGACCGCGTGGCCGATGTCGGACACCCGGTTGCCGTTTCGGGCCATTTTGATGCCCTCCCAGAAGCTCTGCTGGGTGACCTCGATGAGCTTGCGGGCCTCGTCGCTCACCTGCCCGCAGGCGTAGGTGGCGGCGCAGTCCCCGTGGAAGCCGCCCACATAGGCGCCCACGTCCACGCTGACGATGTCCCCTTCCTTCAGCTTCCGGGGCCCCGGGATGCCGTGGATCACCACCTCGTTGACGGAGATACAGGCGGAGGCGGGAAAGCCCGCGTAGTTCAGGAAGGAGGGGGTGCCGCCGTGGCTCTCGATGAACCGGCGGACGGCGGTGTCAATCTCATGGGTGGTGACCCCGGGGGCCACCATCGATCCGGCCAGGGCGCGGGCCTGGGCGGTGATCCGCCCGGCCCGGCGCATGGCCTCAATCTCCTTCTGAGATTTAATGGAAATCATTTCGATGCCTTTCAAGACTCCAGCGCCTCCAGGATCACGGCGGTAGTAGCCTCGATGGTGGGCTGGTTGTCCACCGAGCGCAGGGTCCCCTTGCCCTGGTAGTAGCCCTTCAGGGGCTCGGTCTGCTCGTGGTAGACCTTCAGGCGCTCCCGCACCGTCTCGGGCTTGTCGTCGGCCCGCTGCACTACAGGGGCGCCGCAGGCGTCGCACACGCCCTCCACCTTGGTGGGGCGGGCCTTGATGTGATAGGATGCGCCGCACTTGCTGCACACCCGGCGGCCGCCCATGCGCTCCTCGATCTCAGCGTCGCTGATCTCGATGGAGACCACACGGTCGAAGACGACGCCGGCCTGATCCAGGGCCTCGGCCTGGCCGATGGTGCGGGGCACCCCGTCCAGGATAAAGCCGCCTTCACAGTCGGGCTGGGCAATGCGCTGGGCCACCACGCGGATGATCACGTCATCGGGGACCAGCTTGCCCGCGTCCATATAGCTCTTGGCCTCCAGGCCCACAGGAGTTCCCTCCTGGATGGCGGCGCGGAGCATATTGCCGGTGGAAATGGTGGGGATCCCCAGCTTGGCGCTGAGGACTTCAGCCTGGGTGCCCTTTCCCGCACCGGGGGCGCCCAGCAGGATCAATTTCATGCCCATAAAAGCATCTCCTCAATTTACTCCAGGAAGCCCTTGTAGTGCCGCATGAGCATCTGGGCCTCCATCTGCTTGACGGTCTCCAGGGCGACGCCCACCACGATGATGACGGAGGTGCCGCCGATGGCCAGGGAGCTGTACCCGAACAGGTTGCCGGTGATGATAGGCGCGATGGCCACGATGGACAGGTAGAGGGCTCCGAACATGGTGATCTTATTGAGGACCTTCAGAATGAAGTCGGCGGTGGGCTTGCCGGGACGGAAGCCGGGGATGAAGCCGCCGTTCTTCTTCAGGTTGTTGGCCACCTCGATGGGGTTGAACTGCATGGTGGCGTAGAAATAGCTGAAGCCTACGATGAGCAGGAAATACAGCACGCTGTAGAAGGGGTTGGCCGTGTCGAACAGCATCATGATCGCGCCGCCGAAGCCGCCGCTGGTGGCGGTCCAGCCCACGAAGGCACCGATGGTGGCGGGGATCATGGCGATGGACTGGGCGAAGATGATGGGCATAACGCCGCCCATGTTCACCTTGATGGGGATGTGGGTGGACTGGCCGCCGTACATCTTCCGGCCCACCACCCGCTTGGCGTACTGCACAGGCAGGCGGCGCTCGGAGTTGTAGATGAAGACGATCAGCACCACCAGGGCCAGCATGCCGATGACCGCCACGGCGATCATCCAGGGGGCCAGCATCAGGTTGTTGTAGGCCGCGATGCTGGTCTCAGACATGGATTCCATCTGCTCCTCGGTGAGGGGGTTCAGATAGTACTGGGTGCCGGTGATCACGTCGCTCACCATCTGGGGGAAGCGGGAGACGATGCCGGCGAACAGCAGGATAGAGATGCCGTTGCCCACACCGAACTCGGTGATCTGCTCGCCCAGCCACATAAGGAAGGCGGAGCCGGCAGTGAAGGACAGGATGATGACCACAGCCACCCACACGGCGGGCAGGCCGCTGGTGTCCACCAGGCCGTTGGCGTTGATCAGGCTGTAGTAGCCGAAGCCCTGGATCAGGCCGATGGCCACGGTGGTGTACCGGGTGATGGAGGCGATCTTCTTCCGGCCCTCCTCGCCGCCCTCCTTGGCCAGCCGCTCCAGAGCGGGGATGGCCACGGTGAGCAGCTGGATGATGATGGAGCTGTTGATATAGGGCTGAATGCTCAGGGCAAACAGGGTGGCCATGGAGAAGGCGGAGCCGCTCATGGCGTTCATCAGCCCCAGGATGGTGCCGCTCTGGGCCTGCAGGAAGGTCTCCAGGCCGTCAGCGTTGATATAGGGCACCGGGATGGCGGAGCCCAGGCGGAAGATGAGCAGCGCGAAGATGGTAAACATGATCTTGCGGCGCAGCTCCGGGATCTGCCAGGCCTCCCGGATGGTCTTGATCATATCAGACCACCTCCACCTTACCACCCGCAGCTTCGATTTTTTCCTTAGCGGAGGCGGAGAAGGCGGAAGCCTGGACGGTCAGCTTCTTGGTGATGGCGCCGTTGCCCAGGATCTTCACGCCGTACTGGCACTTGGACAGGATGCCCTTCTCCAGCAGAGCCTGAGCGGTGACGGTCTCGCCGTCCTCGAACTTGGCGTCCAGAGTGGAGACGTTCACCGCCTCCAGGGGTTTGGCAAAGATGTTGTGGAAGCCGCGCTTGGGCAGGCGGCGGGCCAGAGGCATCTGGCCGCCCTCAAAGCCCACGCGGACGCCGCCGCCGGAGCGGGCCCACTGGCCCTTCTGGCCGCGGCCGGCGGTCTTACCGTTGCCGGAGCCGTTGCCGCGGCCCTTGCGGTAGGCCTTGGTGTTGGAGCCGGCGGCGGGGGAGAGTTCATGCAGATTCATTGTCTCGCGCCTCCTCTTAGTTTTCCTCGGATACCTGGAGCAGGTAGCCGATCTGGGCGACCTTGCCCCGGGTGGCCGCGTTGTCGGGCTGCACGGTGGTGTCGCCGATCTTGTGAAGGCCCAGAGCCTCGGCAGTCGCCTTGTGCTTGGCGATGCGGCCGTTCAGGCTCTTGACCAGCTTGATGTTCAGATTCGCCATTGTGAGTGCCCTCCTTAACCCAAGATCTCTTCCACGCTCTTGCCGCGGATGCGGGCGACCTCCTCGGGGCTCTTCAGGGACTTCAGGCCCTCAAAGGCGGCGGAGACCACGTTCTGCGGATTGTTGGAGCGCAGGCACTTGGTGTAGATGTCCTTGATTCCCACAGCCTCCAGCACGGCGCGGACGGCGCCGCCGGCGATGACGCCGGTACCGGGGGCGGCGGGCTTCATCAGCACACGGCCGGCGCCGAAGGCGCCGATGACCTCGTGGGGGATGGTGGTGCCGGACAGGGACACGGTGATCATGTTCTTCTTGGCGTCCTCGATGCCCTTGCGGATGGCCTCGGGCACCTCGGCGGCCTTACCCAGGCCGAAGCCCACGCGGCCCTTCTCGTCGCCCACCACCATCAGGGCGGCGAACTTGAAGATACGGCCGCCCTTGACGGTCTTGGATACGCGGTTCAGGGAAACGAGCTTCTCCACGAACTCGCTGGGTTCTCTCTCAAATCTAGCCATTGTCGTTTCCTCCTCCCTTAGAACTGCAGGCCGCCCTCGCGGGCGCCCTCGGCCAGAGCCTTCACACGGCCATGGTACACATAGCCGCCGCGGTCGAACACCACGGTCTCGATGCCCTTGGCCTTGGCACGCTCGGCCACGGTGACGCCCACCTGCTTGGCGGCGTCGGTCTTGGTGCCCTC